>DAOLFO010000008.1:0-24841 GCA_035326305.1 Chitinophagaceae bacterium | reverse complement strand
CCCGCCTGCAGGCCGCAGGGCAGCAACGTGCCCATGATGGGGGAGAAGCCTGTATAGCCATTCCAGTCAAAGTAAATGCCATACGAGTTATTTCCTGTCCGGGCTATGCTGTCGCCTGCATTGCTCAGCATCTGGGCTTTTACATCGCGGAGATAAAACCATCCTTCCACTCCGCATTCCGCCTGGTACTCCGAGCAGGTGTTTATATCTTCAAAGCCGCCGTTTAGCAGCAGGTTCACTTTCTCCTGCGCTGGTAATGCAGTGCAAAAAAAGAAAAGCAGGTATATCAGCAGCCCGGCTGACCGCAAAGGGGAAGTCATGGATATAGAACGGGCAGCGATGGTTTTTATTCTTTAAAAGTTAAATATAACCGGTGGTACTGTATTAAGCACCTGTTTTCTTTGTGCGCTCAACGATTATTATTTTACTGAAGAGAAAAATACAAAGAAGGCGCAAGCACACGCAAAGGAGTTATAAATCAGGTTACTTTTTTAATGCTCAGCCTTCCTGAGTTGATGCCCAGCACCACATCGCTGAGCCCCATCACCAGCGCCGCAAAGCCCGGCTTCAGGAAGCCAAGTGCCGCTACGGGGATAGCCACAATATTATAGGCAAAGGCCCAGAACAGGTTTTCTTTAATGGTGATATAAGTATGCCTGCCCAGCCCGAGGGCAAAGGGAAGGTTTTTTAATCCATGATTCATCAATACCACCTGTGCCGACTGCATGGCTATCTGCGAAGCATCGCTCATGGAAATACCAACGGTGGCCCTGGCCAGTGCCGGCGCATCGTTGATGCCATCACCTACCATCACGGTGGGTATGGCAGCGCTCCTTTCTGTAATTATTGCCAGTTTTTGTTCGGGCGACTGCTCTGCAATCACTTCTTCTATTCCCAGTGTATCTGCCAGCGCTTTTGCTTTTGCATACCTGTCGCCGCTAAGCAATACCGTTTTAATATTTTTTGACTGCAGGTACTGCACTACTGTTTTTGCTTCCGGCCTTATTTCGTCCTGTACGTCTATCCAGCCCAGCAGCGTATCATTTTGTAGAATATATACATTGTGCGAATCATCGGTGGTAAGGTGTGCCGCACCTTTATAAGAGCTGGCATAATAGGTATTGCCTTCTTTGTCGGCAGCCTTCATACCGAGGCCTTTTATTTCTTCAATAGCCGCCCATCGTATTTCATCTTTTATTTTCCATTCGCGGCTGATGGATTTGGCTATCGGGTGATTGGAGTATTTTTCCAGCGAGAAAACAATTTTTTTAAATGCTTCTTCTGTGCCGGAAAAAGATTGAAAGCCTGCTATCTTAAACTGCCCGGTAGTCAGCGTGCCGGTTTTATCAAAAACTACCTGCTGAATGTTTTTAAATAATTCAAGGCTGGTGGCATTCCGAAACAATACACCATTTCGGGCCCCGCGTCCGAGGCCCACTGCAATAGCAGCAGGGGTGGCCAGCCCCATAGCGCAGGGGCAGGCAATCACCAGCACGGCAATGCCCCGCATCAGTGATGGGGTGAAATCTTTCAGGATCATCCAGTTGACAATAAGCGTCACGGCAGCAATGCTTAAAACAACGGGCACAAAAATGGCGCTGATTTTATCGGCCAGTTGCTGTACCGGCGGCTTTTCACCCTGCGCCTGCTTCACCAGGTTGATGATGCCGGACAGTACGGTATCATTCCCGGCTGCCGTCACCTGTGCTTTTACAGTGCCGTTTTCCAGTATGCTGCCGCCTATCAGCGTGTCTTTGCTTTTTTTATGCAGTGGCACACTTTCACCGGTAATGATAGCTTCGTTTACATCCGCTTCGCCCCACAATATTTTACAGTCAGCAGGCACCTGCTCTCCTGATTTTATCAGCACCAGGTCGCCGGAGCGCAGGTGCTCACTCTCTACGGGGAATATTTGCTCCTGGTATTTGTCGTCATAAGCAATCATATTGGCCATCACCTTTTGCGATACCACCAGCTTGTTCAGCGCTTTTTGTGTGGAAACCACCGTGGCTTCTTCCATATAATTGCCAAGAAAAACAAGGGTGATGATGGTAGCGGTGGTTTCGTAAAACAAATAATCATGCGCCTGCCCGCTCAGTGTGCCATACAGGCTGTATACAAATGATGCGAGCGCACCGATGGCAATCAGCACATTCATATTGGGGATGCCGTTGCGCAGGCTCTTCCAGGCGCTCCTGCCAAAAAAGCTCATGCCCACAATAAATACCGGCGTGGCCAGCGCCAGTTGCAGCCAGGGGTTCATCAGCCAGCTATTATGAAAAGCCGGTATCATGTGCAGCATCAGCACGGCCGTAAAAGGAAAACAAAACCAAAACCGCTGCAGGTGAGTGGATAAAAAACCCTTCCTGCTTTCATGTGAATGGCGATGTGCATGGCCGGCGCTTTCGCCAGCCACTTTATAGCCCAGGCCGGCAATGCCTTTGCTCAGCTTATCCGTAGCGGCTTTTTCAGGAGTATCAAAGCTGACATCACCGGTGGCGAAATTAATTTTGACATCTTTCATCCCTTCTTTTTCGAGATACTTGCGGATGGTGATGGCGCAGTTGTTGCAATCCATACCTTCCACTTTCCATTGTATATTTTCCATAAAGAAGTCTGATATTTAAAATTTAAGGTTTGAAGCTTAAAACCTGATGCCAGGGAGCTTTAACTCCAAAACTGACAACTCAAAACTAAAAAACCATTTCTCCCGCTATTAATAACAATCTACAGCTACGCTTGTTGCAAAGTTATCGCTGCCGGTACAGCCCGTGCTTGCGCAGGCGGGAATATATTGGCAACATGGTTGCTATTCTGCTAATTTTGCCGCATGGAATTATCCTTTTCGCTGGATACAATTAAGGAAGCGGCACTGGCTTTCTGGCACGAAGCAAAGACAGATAAGGTTTTTGCTTTTCATGGAGAAATGGGTGCCGGCAAAACTACTTTTATCCGGGCGCTCTGCGAAGCCAAAGGGGTGAAGGGGCATGTATCCAGCCCTACTTTTTCCATTATTAATGAATATGAGTACGACTGTGAGGGCACAAAGCGGGTGCTTTTTCATATGGACCTGTACCGGCTCAAAGATGAAGAAGAAGCTATACAGGCAGGCGTGGAAGACTGCCTGTACAGCGGCCATACCTGCCTGGTGGAATGGCCGGAAAAAGCCCCCGGTATTTTCCCGCCGGGCACAGCAGATGTGTACATGGCAGCCACAGATTCAGCCACCCGGAAGCTGAGAATAGAAAGGAAATAGTTATTTTTGAATAACAGCCTTTTAAAAGGTGTGAAACAGGTACATGAGCCAGCAAAAACCCAGAATAAGCACTTCTTTCAGCTACGAAACATTAGAGGAAACACTTGATATAAAGCCGAAGGCCGAAGGAATGATGATTGGCATTCCCAAAGAAATTGCCTTCCAGGAAAACCGTATTGCCCTTACTCCCGATGCAGTAAGCGTGCTGGTGAGCAATGGCCACCAGGTAATGATTGAGCATAATGCCGGCGATGCTTCCCACTTCAGGGACAAGGACTACAGCGAGGCCGGCGCTAAAATCGTATACGACCGGGCCGATGTATTAAAGGCTCCCATTCTTGTTAAAAGTGCGCCGGTGATAGAAGAAGACCTACCGCTGCTGCAGATGAACCAGGTAATTATTTCCCCGCTCCATTTATCGGTACTGAAATCGGATATACTGGAGAAAATGATGGAGAAAAAAATCACGGCGCTTTCTTTTGAAAACCTGAAAGACGACAGCGACTCATACCCGATAGTAAGGAGCATGAGCGAGATAGCGGGCAGCGCTGTGATGCTGATTGCGGCGCAGTACCTGGGCTCTGCCAATCATGGCAAGGGCGTATTGCTGGGAGGCATATCCGGCATTGCACCTACTAAAGTGATAATTATCGGTGCCGGTATAGTGGGTGAGTTTGCCGCAAGGGCGGCATTAGCGTTAGGCGCATCGGTAAAAGTATTTGACAACAGCGTATCCAGGTTAAAACGCCTGCAGAATAATATCGGCCAGCGTATGTGGACATCAGTAATAGAGCCGCGCCTGCTGGCCAAACAATTAAAAACCTGCGAGGTGGCCGTAGGGGCGCTCAGCTCACAAACGGGCCGTACCCCCATGGTAGTGACGGAAGAAATGGTAAGCAACATGCGGCCCGGCTCCGTGGTGATAGATGTGAGCATAGACAGGGGGGGCTGTTTTGAAACCTCAGAGATCACCAGCCACGAGCATCCTATATTTTTGAAGTATGGTGTCATTCATTATTGTGTGCCCAATATCCCGTCCGGCTTTTCCCGTACCGCTTCGCAGGCCATCAGCAATGTGCTGATGCCACTGCTGCTGCACGCCGGTGAGGAAGGCGGTATAGAAAACCTGGCCTGGCACCAGGTACACCTGCGCAGCGGTATCTATCTTTTTAAAGGCGCATTGACCAACTTTTACCTGAGCGAGCGCTTTGATCTCAAATACACCGATCTGAACCTGCTGATAGCCAGCCAGCGTTAGTGGTAAGCTGCTGTGCTAAGGTTAATCTCTTATTTCCCTATGCTTCCTTGATAGCATAGGCGTATGCCTGTTTTTTGTATCTTCGCTGCCATGAAAAACAGCCTGTGGATATATTTCCTGATCATCTGCTGCTGTACGGCGGCCACAGGTTATAGTGCCCCTGCCACGAGGCACTCCCCCGAAAAAAAAGTTACTGCTGTTTTCAGCCGCTTTAAATTGTCAACCCGTCAGATCGTTCCTTTCCGCTGGCCTGTTTCTGTACCGGCTGGCCAGGCTGTATCTGACTACTCACCATTTGTAATCACGGCACAGCACATGCCTGTATATGCATCGCTCCAGGCCGACGGGATTATTTTGCCTGCTGTACAAAAAGGGCACTGCAGCGGGAAGGTAGCGGATGTGGAGCGGGTGCTGAAGGAATGGCAGCGGCATATATTCCCTGCACACTATTTCTGGTAAGGGAGGTTCAACTTAGCTTCTAAAGACTGACTTGCCGGTTCAGGCAAAAAGAAAGACGACCAGTGACGGCCACCTCTTTAATCAGCCGGGATTTATTTAAACCATCGGAGTAAACGTATTGTATGATTCACCTGCCGCATCTTATCAAGGATCTTGGATTAATTCTCGGCGCAGCAGCGCTTATCACCATATTGTTTAAATGGCTGAAGCAACCATTGGTGCTTGGCTATCTTATCGCCGGCTTTATCGTTGGCCCGCATTTTAACCTGCTGCCCACGGTAGTGGAAACAACCGATATATCTATATGGGCTGAGCTGGGTGTTATCATGCTGCTGTTCAGCCTCGGCTTGGAGTTTAGCTTTAAAAAGCTGCTGAAAGTAGGCACTCCCGCTTCGGTAACAGCGATAGTGGAGATAGCATTCATGTTGCTGATAGGGTATGTAGCCGGTACGCTGATGGGCTGGTCGCGGATGGACAGCATTTTTCTTGGCGGCGTATTAAGCATTTCTTCCACCACCATTATCATCCGGGCTTTTGATGAGCTGGGAGTAAAGGGGCATAAGTTTGCCAGCCTTGTATTTGGCATATTGATCGTAGAGGACCTGGTGGCCATACTTTTAATGGTGCTGCTGTCTACCCTGGCCGTCAGCTCGCAGTTTGCCGGTACTGAGATGCTGGTGTCTGTGGCAAAGCTGATTTTTTTCTTAGTGCTCTGGTTTATATCCGGCATTTTCTTTCTGCCCACTTTCCTGCGCAGGGCCAGGAAGTTTATGAATGATGAAATGTTGCTGATCACTTCGCTGGCGCTGTGCATCGGCATGGTATGGCTGGCTACAATTGTCGGGTTTTCACCGGCATTGGGCGCATTCATCATGGGCTCTATCCTGGCAGAAACGGTATATGCGGAAAAAATTGAACATCTGATCAAGCCGGTAAAGGATTTGTTCGGGGCCGTGTTTTTTGTATCAGTGGGAATGATGTTTGACCCGGCCATGCTGGTGGAGTATGCCGTGCCTGTTGCTATTATTATTGTTGTTACCATCCTGGGAAAGATGCTGAGTACGGCCAGCGGTGCATTGATTTCCGGGCAGCCACTCAAGTCATCGGTGCAGGCAGGCATGAGCCTTTCGCAGATAGGGGAGTTTTCTTTTATCATAGCCACGCTGGGCCTGCAGTTGAAGGTAACCAGTGATTTCCTGTATCCCATTGCCGTGGCTGTATCTGCCATTACTACGTTTACCACACCGTATATGATCCGGTTTTCGGAGCCAATGTATGAGTGGCTGCATAAACGGCTGCCTGTATCATGGACGGCCGCCATACATCGCTACAGCAGCCGCTCACAAACGATTTCCAACACCACCGACTGGCAGGTGTATGTGCGGAGCGGAGTGGTTAATACCATCCTGATCACGGTCATTACCTCAGCTATCGTTTTGCTTTCAGCGTATTACCTCCTGCCTTATACCCGTACCCGGCTGGGTGACAATACCTGGACCACGATCATCGGTGCTATTGCCACCCTGCTGCTGATGTCTCCCTTTTTATGGTCGCTGATCGCACGCCGGCACCGCATGGATCTGATAGAAAAATTTGCACGGCAAAATAAATACAGAACCGGTGTGATGCTGCTGCAGCTTTTTCGCTCTGCCATTGCTATCTTCCTTATTGGCTTCCTGATAGACCGGTTCTTTACCCCGCAAATAGCGCTGATAGTAACGGTGGCCATGCTGTTTTTCCTGGTGCTTTTTTCAAAGCGTATACAGTCGCTGTATTCCCGTATACGGGAGCGGTTCCTGGCTAACTATAATGCCCGGGATGCAAAGCGGATAAAAAATGATTTACTGGCCCCCTGGGATGCGCATATGGTTGAGTTTGTGATCACATCGGATATGCCGGGAGTAGGCAAAACGCTGCGGGAGCTGGCATGGAGAGAAAAGTATGGTATTAATGTAGCTATGATAGAAAGAGGCCAGCGGACTATTAATACCCCTAATCGTGACCAGGTGATTTTCCCGGCAGATATTATTTCCGTGATAGGTACAGATGAGCAGCTGGATAAATTCAGGGAAGATATGGAAGCAGCTAAATCACTGGTGGTGGAACGTAAACCGGTGGAGGTGGTGCTGGAACATTTTACAGTGAGCGAAAACTCTGTGTTTGCCAATAAGAATATCCGGGAAGGGCAGATACGGGAAAAGATTCATGGTATAGTAGTGGGCATTGAAAATGAGCATGGCCGGGTTGTTAATCCTGATTCGTCTTACATTATCCGTCCGGGTGATATCGTTTGGGTGGTAGGTGACAAACTGCGGATGCTCTCCCTGCAAAAAGCGCAGGAACTGGTGTAAATGTCAAATCGCAGGAAGCGAACAGGTATAAAGTAAGCATCAAAAAGCACTACCTGGTTGATAGAGTTTATCGTAAGTCATCAAATCAGCCGTGAATAGGCAATCGTAAACCAAAGCGCCGTACATCATACATCGTACACCTTGCCAGTCTCTTCCCGCTTTGTCACGCTGGGCAAAGCGAAGCACCCCGGAAAGTACAATCAAAGATCTATTGCCAATGCCTTATATGGCCAGCCTCTCAGATGCCTCCTGTGCCGGCATGACAAGATGCTGAAAGCGGAGGCATCTGACGGCCAACGATCATCTGCCATCGGCCAACAGCCCCCATTCGTAAATCTTAAATCGAAATTCGTAATTCACACTATGCCGTTCATCTTTTGTAATCCATCAGGCTGATGATATGCTGGCAGAAACGATATTCCACCTCATCATTGCTGCTGACGATGACGAGCCTGCTGCTGCAGTAATCTTTTATTAGTGAATGGTAGAGGGAAATGCCTGCTGCATCCAGGTTGGTGCAGGGCTCATCAAGCAGCACGATTTCAGTATCAGAAAAAATACACTGGGCCAGTTTTACCCGCTGCTTCATGCCGGATGAAAAATAACGTATTTGCTTTTGTGCCGCTTTTTCCAAACCCGTATGGCGGATAATAAAATCAGGGGTTATCCCGCTCAGCAGTGGCTTGAATACACGATGAAATTCCAGGAACTCACTGAGTGTCATTTCTTCCACCAGGTCTAAGTAAGGGGCGCAGATGGATACATGGCGAAATACATTTTCCGGCCCTGTTTGCTTTTTATCCAGCAGCCATTCGCAGGTTCCTTCGTTGTGCATCATGGCCCCGCTCAGCACCTGCAGCAGGGTGCTTTTGCCGGATCCGTTTGGCCCGGTAAGCGCATAAGACTGCCCGCTTTGAAAAGTGTGGGAAAAATGCCGGAAGATCCAGTCCCGGTTGAAGCGCTTGCCTGCATCAGACAGGGAGATCGTCATCGCCATTGCCTTTAGTATAGCGTTTGATGATGCCGCGGCCGCTTTCGCGGATAAATGTGACTATACCATCCCGCTCATCGGTAGCCGGAAACTCCTCTTCCAGAAACTCTATCGCCTGCGAGGTATTAAGTCCTTTATTATATATAATGCGGTAAATGTCGAGAATGTGATTGATTTTTTCTATGGTAAAGCCGCGTCTTTTCAGTCCTACAGAGTTTACACCTGCATAGCTCAGCGGCTGACGGCCTGCCTTAATATAGGGGGGCACATCCTTGCCCACCAGCGACCCGCCGGAAATAAAAGCGTGCGCCCCAACGTGTACAAACTGGTGTACCGCACATACACCCCCAAGCCCCACCCAGTCGCCCAGTACCACATGTCCGGCCAACTGGCTGCTGTTGCTTAATGTACAGTTGTTGCCAATCTGGCAATCATGACCTATGTGGCTGTAAGCCAGTATCCAGCAGTTATTGCCGATGGCTGTTTTCCATTTATCGCTGGTGCCGCGGTGTATGGTTACAAACTCCCGGATGGTGCAGTTGTCCCCTATTTCCACCGTAGTCCTTTCTTCTGCATACTTGCGATCCTGTGGTATGGCGCCAAGCACTGCCCCGGGAAATATCCGGCAGTTTTTGCCGATACGGGTGCCTTCCATGATAGTGACATTGGAGCCAATCCAGGTGCCTTCCCCTATCTCAACATCCTGATGTATAACGGTAAAGGGGTCAATCTTTACATTGGTAGCCAGTTTTGCATTAGGATGAATGTATGTATGCGGATGGATCATGCAGTTGATTTACAAAAAAGCCACGTTTTTTAAACGTGACCGTGCAAAGGTAATTGTTACGGCCTAAAATGGAATTTTTTTTGACCTGCCCGAAATCCGACCAACATTTGACAATCCGGATGGTTATAGATTGATGTTGTCACTGTAAATTTGCACCCGCATGCATCAGCCCCCCGACATATTATCACTGGCTTATAAGCACAGCCCCCTGCACGGGCAAATGCACCTGCTTTATGAAAAAGAGCAGCAGGCACCGGGCACTTTTCAATATATGATAAAGCGCTACCAGCGCAACCGCCAGTGGAATATGGATGATACAGGTATGATGGTCTATCATTTTTCCCGGGAAAGCCAGAAGGAACATTACCTGGAGCTGAAGTTTTGTATAAGTGGAAACATGTATTGCCGGCATAAAAACGGCGCCTGCTCCAAATGCCGGGAAAGCGAAGGAAAAGAATGCGGGGAGAAGGAAGAAAGCGTGGATGTGCTCAGTTTCCGTTTTTCACCGGCTATCCTTTCCCAGTTTGTAAAGCCGCGCCAGGCAGGGTCCGTCAGCCTCAGCGATGAGGTGCTCGGCTTTCAGCATTCCTCTTCTTTTACCAAAATACTGCCGCTCTGCGGAAAATCAAGGATGGTGCTGGAAGCGCTGCTGAATAATACCTATACCGACTCACTGGAAAATATTTTTATCAACGCCCAGGTGCAGATGCTGCTGCTGCACAGCCTCGACTGCATGACGGGAGATAAGGATGTGCATGCCATACAGTGTAAATTCCTGGCAAATGAAGCGGACCGGGAAAAAATTGTAAAAGCCAGGGAAGTGCTGATACAGCATATCGGTGAACCTATCACCATTAAGGAGCTGAGCCGCAAAGTGGCTATGAATGAGTGCTACCTGAAGAAAGGCTTTAAAGAAATGTTTGGTACCACCATATTCGATTTTTACCAAAGCCAGCGCATGGAGCATGCTAAATATTTACTGTATGAAAAAGGCCTGAGCGTAACCGAAGTATCGCTGCTGCTGGGTTATTCTTCTATTTCTCATTTTTCCACCGCATTTAAAAAGCATACGGGGCTGAAGCCCTGTGAGCTGCTGCTGCGCTAAAAACCTGAACGGTTGTTGCGATAATATTTTACTCCCTTTTTTTCCTGCTTTGTCTTTTGCAGTATAGCTTTGCAGGGACATGAAAGTGGTTGCCTTCATCTTTTCTTTTTATATCCTGCTGCTGGCGGTGTTTCCCTGCTGCATTGTGGATGATTGCCCGGATGATAAAACAGAGCTGGTAGCTGACCATAGTGCCGGTGATGAGGATTGCGGCACCTGCTCGCCTTTCTTTAGCTGTGAAGGATGCAGCTTTGCCACCACTACACCTGATGCGGGAGCTTTCTCGGTATCATCACTGCCCGTACAAAAAATATTCTCACTTTATTATCCCGCGGCCCTTCCGCCCGGCGTATCTGCCCACTGGCGGCCCCCTCAGCTTAGCTGATTCCTTTTATTTAGCAGATAATTATTTTTTCACGACAGTGGCAGCATTGACAGCGTATCGCTGTGCTGCACCTGTTTATCTAAATCATTATGAAAATTGTTTTTAAGAGTATCGTTTTTTTCCTTTTTCCATATATAGCCATATCCCAGGAAAGCCTGCGTATTAAAGTGGCTGATGCTGATGAAAAAAATCCGCTGACGGGCGCTACCGTGGTGCTGAAGCCATTGTATAAATCAGTCGTGGCCGACTCGGCAGGCATTGCCTTGTTTACCGGCCTGGCCGCAGGCAGCTATTCGGTGGAAGTAAGCTTTGTTGGTTATGAAACAAAGGTCATTACCGTTACGGTACCTGCGGCTGAGACGGTGGAGGTAATGCTGGAGCATGAAGGTGAAGAAGAGGAAGAAGTTATCGTTCAGTCTACCCGTACCAGCCGCTCCATACGCAATGTGCCCACCCGTGTGGAGACCATTACACTGGAAGAAATAGATGAGAAGAGCAATATGCGGCCGGCAAATATTTCCATGCTGCTGCATGAAAGTACGGGTATACAGGTACAGCAGACCTCTGCCACCAGTGCCAATGCCAGCATACGCATACAGGGGCTGGACGGGCGCTATACCCAACTGCTGAAAGACGGCTTTGCTAATTTTGGCAACTTTGCCAGCGGGCTGAGTGTGCTGGAGATACCGCCGCTCGACCTGAAGCAGGTGGAAATCATCAAAGGCCCCGCCTCTACACTCTATGGCGGCGGCGCTATTGCGGGCATGGTGAATTTTATTTCAAAAACACCGGGAAGCAGGCCCGTGCATGAGATACTGCTCAATCAGTCCAATATCGGGCAGTCCAACATTGGGTATTTCAGCTCCGGCAGAAATAAAAAGATGGGATATACTTTTCTCGGCACTTACAACTATCAGCAGTTGTTTGACGTAGATAAAGATGATTTTACAGAAGTGCCCCGCTCATCAGAGTTTATCCTGCATCCCAAAGTATTTTGGTACTGGGGTGAAAATAATACGCTGGTACTGGGCAACAGCTTTACAAAAGGTGTGAGAAAAGGTGGTGATGTGCAGGTAATTAAAGGAAATGCAGGAGGCATTCACCAGTATTTTGAGGAGAATAACACTGTCCGCAATATCACTACTGCGGAGTTTACTTCTAAGAAAGAAAGCAGGGAGCTGCAGGTGAAGCAAAGCTTTTCCGTATTTGACAGGCATATTGAGATACCGGGGTATCACTTCGACGGCGTTAGCTATAACAGCTTTACCGATGCCAGCCTGCTGATAAAAGGGGAGCAGCATACGATAGTGACCGGGGCAAATTTTATCTACGACCGCTTTAACGAAAAAGCGCAAAGCGCAGCTAACAGGGATAATACACAAGCTGCTGCCGGGCTCTATGCGCAGGATACCTGGGATGCTTCGGATAAAATAAAGCTGGAAACCGGCCTGCGGGTGGATTATGCAGGAAATAAAAATAACCTGTACAAGCGGTATGAGGCTTTTGTACTGCCCAGGGTTTCGCTGCTTATCAACTATACTGACCATCTTTCATCCCGCATTGGTGGCGGGCTGGGTTATAAGCTGCCCACGCTTTTTACGGAGCGAACAGAAAATTTCCAGTACCGTAATATTAACCAACTGGATGATGTAAAAGCGGAAAGGAGCTATGGCGCCACTGCCGATATCAACTTCAGGAAAGAAATAGCAGAAGAGCTGGATTTTTCTTTTAACCAGATGTTTTTCTATACCCGCATCAACAGGCCGCTGGTGCTGGAGGAGGATGGCGGTATGCTGAGCTTTGTCAATGCGGCAAGGCCGGTAAACAGCAGGGGCTTTGAAACCAATGCCCGCTTTGTGTACCACCACGATTTCAAATTGTTTTTAGGCTATACCTATACGGATGCACAGGCCCGCTACCTCGCGGGCAACCAGTTTTTGCCATTGGTGCCAAAGCATAAGTTTAACTCAGCGCTCATTTATGAAAAGCATGGCTTTCTGAAAGCGGGGCTGGAAGGCTATTACACCAGTTCCCAATACCTGTTTAACGGAATGCAGACGAATGATTTCTGGGAATTTGGATTTATGGTGGAGAAAATATTCAATAAGTTTTCGGTATACATCAATTTTGAAAACTTTACGGATACCCGCCAAAGCCGTTTTAAAAATGTAGTAAACGGGACGCATGACCAGCCTGATTTTGATGATATCTGGACACATACGGAGGGCTTTGTGATAAACGGAGGAGTGAAGATACGGTTGTAGCGGGAGGGAGCTCCTAAGCAAGAAAGAGATATAATTTACTATAAAGTTGCTGGTGTTTTAGCTTATGTACATCAATTAGGCAACAGTGACAGTAGTGACTTGCAAATAAAAAGCCGGTAAGATTTTTTACCGGCTTTTTGTGCAGCTTGTTGTTTTATTTTTTCTCGTTCCGGAAATTCAGGATATCCCTGTCAAACAGGTAGAGGCCGCTCTTGTCATCACCAATCAGTTCCAGCTTGTCATTGAGGGTGCGGGCTGTTCTTTCTTCTTCTATTTGTTCATTTACGTACCACTGCAGGAAATTATGTGTGGCATAGTCTTTTTCTGTCAGTGAAAGGTGCACCAGGTCATTGATGCTGTCGCTTACTTTCAGCTCATGCTTCAGAAATTCTTCAAAAAGCTTTTTCAGAGAGGGAAAGGTTACCATCGATTGCGACAGCGGGGGAATAGCGGCAAAGCCGCCTCTTTCATTGATAAAGCGTATCAGCTTCAGCATATGCCCCCGCTCTTCATCCGACTGCTGGTAAAAAAATTCGGTAACGCCTTCCAGCCCCGGCTGTATCTCTGCCCAGGAAGCCATGGCTAAATAAGCCTGCGAAGATTCTGCTTCCATCAATACCTGCTTATTCAGTGCTTCCTGTATTGCTTTTGAAATCATAGTGGAATTGTTTTACTGCAATTTAAGGGTAATGCTGCGCTTTTTACTCTTTATCCTTACCCAGCTCCGGTTTTTTTCGTTCTTCTTCCAGGTCTACCACACCGCCTGTTACCGCATACTTCATGGCTTCCCCGCTGGTAATGCTTTCAATTTTCCTGACCCGCTCCCGTGGCAAAATGTACAACTGGCCGGCAAAGTTGTATGATTGCGGCACATACACCGCCACCATATTCACGCCCATTTCAAACTTGGTCATTTCTTCATCAGTCAGAAAGCCTACAATCCATACATCCTGGTCAAATACACTCGCCAGCACGGCTTTGTTAAACTTCCGTTTATCGCCGGCAAAAGCTTCAAAAAAATCTTTTACGGAAGAGTACAGGAATTTAATGACCGGTGTTCGCTCCATCCACTGGTCAAAAAAATGGATAAGGCTGCCCATCAGGAAGTTGGAGCTAAGCCAGCCAATGAGTATAATAAAAGCGATGATAATAAGAAAACCCAGCCCCGGGATAACAAGGTAGGGGCGCAGTATGCCATCCACTTTTTCAAAAAGCCAGTAAAGTGCATAAGCCGTAATGCCGATGGGCGCCAGGATGATGATACCCTGGATAAAATACCGGAAAACCTGCCGTAGCTGGCTGCGCTTCGGTTTTTTATATATCCTTCCAATTTTTGCCATAGTGCCCGGCAAAGGTACTGAATCTCTTATCGTAAGAAGGCCAACGCCTGTTTGTAAACAAAATGTAAAATCTGAAAATAAACGCAGGAAACTTTGGTAACGTTGAAAGTTTTCATAGTTTTGCGCCCCATGGAACCGCAGGAAAGAATAGTACAGAAAGCGCATGAGCTTTTTATGCATTACGGCATCCGCAGTGTGAGCATGGATGAGATAGCCAGCAACCTGGGCATCAGCAAAAAGACGATTTACCAGTTTTTTGCCGATAAGGACGCCCTGGTGGAGGCCGTAGTGAATATTGAGATCAACGCCAATGAAGAGGAATGCGGGCATTTCCGGGATAAAAGTGAAAACCCGGTGCATGAGTTTTTCCTCGCAATGGATATGGTGGACGATATGCTGAAAATCATGAACCCGATGTTGTTTTATGATCTGCAGAAATACCATCCTTCCGCCTTCCGCAAATTTGAAGAGCACCAGAATGTGTTTCTCTACCGGGTGGTAAAGGAAAACCTGGAAAGGGGTGTGCAGGAAGAAATATACCGGGCCGATATCAATATACCGTTGCTTTCCCGCTTCAGGCTGGCCACTATCTTCCTGATATTTAACCCTGATATTTTTCCGCTTCGCAAAAATAACCTGGGTGAGGTGCTGCGGGAGATTACCCTGAATTTTTTATACGGTATTGCTACGCCCAAAGGGCAAAAGCTGATACAGAAATATAATCAGAAAACCAACAAAATCAACCCCCATGAATAAGGTAGGAAACAGGAGATGGAGTGGCATCATGATACTATTATGGTTGCCCGTGGCAACCCTGGCACAGGATACGCTCCGTACCCCGCAGCAGCACGCATTTTCGCTGCAGCAGGCAATTGACTATGCACTGAAAAATAATGTACAGGTAAAAAACGCTTTGCTGGATGTGCAGATACAGCAGCAGACTAACCGGGAGGTGACGGGTTCTGCATATCCGCAACTCAGTGCAAACGGCTCGGTGGTATATAATGCGAAGCTGCCTGTAAGCCTCGTACCGGCAGAATTTTTTGGCGGCCAGCCCGGCACGTTTGAAAAGCTGGCTTTTGGTGTGAAGTGGGGAGCTACCGGGGGATTATCATTAAACCAGTTGCTCTTCGACGGGCAGGTGTTTACGGGCTTGCAGGCACGGAAAACATTGATTGACTTTCAGCAGAAAAACGTGGAAGTGACGGAAGAAGCCATCCGGGCAAATATTTATAAAATATATTATCAACTGGTGGTTAGCAAAACGCAGATAGAGCTGCTGGATGCCAATATAGCCCTGCTGCAAAAGCTATTACATGATACAAAAATCATGTACGATAATGGCTTTGCTGAAAAGCTGGATATTGATAAGAATAATGTGCAGCTGGCTAACCTGCAAACAGAAAAAGAGAATGTGGAGGTGCAGGTGGCTAATGGCTACCTGGGCCTGAAAGTGCTGATGGGCATGCCCGTGTATGATGAGTTGGTATTGACCGATTCACTGGATGAAAACGGGATTCGTGATGGAATACTCGATGGTAGTTCATTCAGCTATGGACAGCGGCGGGATTTTCAGTATGCCGACCTGGGTGTACGCCTGAGAGAATATGATGTACAGCGGTATAAACTGAGCAAGGTCCCCACCTTATCGCTTAATGCTTATTACAATAAAAATGCCCAGCGCAATGAGTTTGATTTTTTTAAAAGTGGCGGCGACTGGTTTGATATTTCTGCTATCACCCTGCAATTGAATATTCCCATTTTCAACGGCTTTTCAACTAATGCACGTATAGCAAAGGCAAGGCTGAGCCTGCAGCAAAGCCTTAATCAGCGGGAGGCACTGAAGCTGAATATTGATAATGAAGTACAATCGGCAAAGAATAATTTCCGCGCAGCAATAGCTAATATGGACAGGCAGCGAAAAAATATGGAGCTGGCAGAGACAGTATATCAGCAGACCAAGAAAAAATATGAAATAGGCACCGGGCAGCAGTTGGAAGTGAATACAGCGCAAACCGATCTGAAGGCAGCGCAGACAAATTATATAAATGCCCTGTACAATGCAATAATCGCCAGGGTTGACTTTATGAAAGCAACCGGCAAACTTTAACCAAAACCAAAATGAAGATTAAAATAAATACTATGCAAAAGATACTGAACATAACGCTGATGCTGTCCCTTACCCTGGCACTTGCAGCGTGCGGCAGCGGAGCAAAAGATAAAAAAGGAGAGCTGGGCGATAAAAAAGCAAAGCTGGAAAAACTGAAAGGAGAGCAGGCAAAGCTGAATGAGGAAATCACAAAGCTGCAGGCGGATATAGCCAAATTGGATACATCGGCTGATGCCGGTAAGCCCAAGCTGGTGGCGCTGGAAACGATAGGCACCGATTCATTCCGCCATTATATAGACCTGCAGGGCAAAATAGATGCACAGAATGTAGCCATGGTGGCGCCCCGCGGCCAGGGCGGTGTGGTGAAGGCAGTGCATGTGCGCCAGGGCCAGTCGGTAGGAAAGGGCCAGTTGATCCTTACCCTCGATAATTCGGTGGCTATGCAGCAGGTGGAAGCGCTTCGTTCGCAACTGCCGGCGCTGGAGTCGCAGGCAAAGCTGGCGGAAAGCGTATATGAGCGCCAGCAAAATCTCTGGAAAAATAATATCGGTACGGAAGTGCAGGTATTGCAGGCACAAACCAATGCGGAAAGTGCAGCGGCACAGTTGAAAGCAGCACAGGCGCAGGTGAGGCTGGCACAGGAGAGCGCAGCTATGGCTAACGTGCATGCTGAGATCAGCGGAACGATTGATGTGGTAAATGTTAAAGTAGGGGAGTTTTTCTCCCCGCAGTCAGCAGCTATGCCTGCCAGCGGTATTCGTATTGTTAATACGGGCGATCTGAAAGTAGTGGTACAAGTGCCGGAAAACTACCTGGATAAAGTAAATGCAGGTAACCTGCTGGTAGTGACATTGCCGGAGGCAAATAATAAAGTGATAAATACAAAAATATCGGTGGCCGGTAAGCTGATTGATCCTGTATCCCGTACTTTCTTTATTGAAGGAAAAGTACCGCAGGACAGAAGCATCAAGCCCAACCAGATTGCCAGGGTGCAGATACAGGACTATACAAATAATAATGCCATTACTATCCCGGTAAATACGCTGCAGTCTGATGATAAAGGGAAATATGTGCTGGTAGCTGCAGAAGAAGCCGGTAAGCTGAGGGCAAGGAGAAGGACCATCATTGTAGGAGAACTGTATGGGGACAGGCTGGAAGTGAAAAGTGGCTTACAGGAAGGAGATAAAATCATTACAGGAGGCTTCCAGGGACTGTATGACGGGCAACTGATCACTACCGGGATATAAAATAAGGCGAACAAAACCAGGATAGCCGCCGGGACAATACAATATCATTATCACTGATACATAGTTCCGGATGGCATCAGCAAACTCAAACTATCATCATGTCTGCATTAGAGAATATAACCGGGAAGTTTAAGGAGTTTAAACCCACTTCCTGGTCTATAAAAAATAAAACCTCTGTCTACCTGCTCATGCTTTTTGTGACGCTGGTAGGCGTGTTCCAGTTTATTGTATTGCCCAAGGAAAAGTTTCCCGATGTGGTAATGCCCCAGGTGTACATATCCACCATCTATGTTGGTAATTCGCCAAAGGATATGGAAAACCTGGTGACACAGCCCATCGAAAAGCAGATCAAGGGCATTACCGGGGCCAAGATCAGTAAAGTGACTTCCACTTCTGTAGCTGATTTCTCTGCTATTATTGTAGAGTTTGGCACAGATGTAAAAGTGGATGTGGCCCTGCAGAAGATCAAGGATGCGATTGATAAGGCCAAGCAGGATCTCCCTACCGACCTGACACAGGAGCCCACAGCGCTGGAGATGAGCGTATCAGAAATGCCTATCATGTATGTAAACGTGAGCGGCGACTATGATCCGGCACGACTGAAAAAGTATGCGGATGATCTGCAAGACCGGCTGGAAGAGCTATCGCAGATCAGCCGGGTGGATATGGTGGGCGCTCCTGAGCGGGAGTTCCAGATCAATGTAGATAATTTCCGGATGCAGGCAGCCGGTGTTTCTTTTACTGATATTGCCAATGCCATCCGCAATGAAAATATGGATGTGAGCGGCGGACAACTGGATGTCGGCAATATGCAGCGGACGCTTCAGCTAAAGGGCCAGTTTAAAACGGCATCAGATATAGAACAGGTAGTGCTGCGCAACTCCAAAGGTGCGCCGGTATACCTGCGGGATATAGCTACTATCAAAGACACTATCAAGGAAAGGGACAGCTATGCCCGGCTCGATGGTAAGAACGTAATTACGTTAAACATCATCAAGAGGAGCGGAGAGAACCTGATTGAGACCAGTGACGATATCAAACGCATCACGGAGGAAATGAAAGCGGAAGTGTTTCCGAAAGACCTGGATGTACGCATTACCGGCGATACCAGCAACAGTACCCGCACTTCATTTGAAGAGCTTGTCAACTCTATTGTTATAGGATTTATCCTTGTGCTGCTCATCCTGATGTTCTTTATGGGTGTCACAAATGCGTTCTTCGTGGCGCTGAGTGTGCCGCTCAGTATGTTTGTCGCCTTCCTGTTTTTACCGGCAGGAACTTTTGTAGTGGGTTCAGCTATCACGCTCAATTTTATTGTGCTGTTTGCCCTGCTGTTCGGGCTTGGTATTATTGTGGATGATGCGATTGTGGTAATTGAAAATACCCACCGCATCTTTATGGAAGGCAAAGGTAAGATCAGCTCTACCAAAGCCGCCATGATGGCTGCCGGTGAGGTGTGGTACCCGGTGCTGGCAGGTACGCTTACCACGCTGGCGCCTTTCTTCCCGCTGCTGTTCTGGCCCGGTATCATTGGTAAATTCATGATTTACCTGCCATTGATGCTCATATTTACACTGGGCGCTTCGCTGATAGTGGCATTTATCATGAACCCTGTATTTGCCGTGGACTTTATGAACCACCCGGAACATGCAGGCAAGGAAAAAAAATCAGCCATCTTTAAAAAACCCTCTTTCTGGATACCGATTGGTATTGGCATTGTGCTGGATCTGATGGGAGCTACTTTCTTTGGCAACCTGCTCATCTTTATCATGATCTGCATTGTGCTGAACCGGTATTTCTTTGATGACTGGATACATGCTTTTCAAAACAGGGCGCTTCCCTGGATCATGTCTCATTATGAAAACCTGCTGCGCTGGGCGCTGAAGGGATGGCGGCCGGTATGGCTGCTGTTAGGTGCGGTAGGCTTATTCTTTGTTTCCATATTTGTATTTATGGCAAGCAACCCACGGGTTGTTACGTTCCCGTCCGCCGATCCTAACCAGATCTATGTATATGCAAAACTGCCGACGGGTACCCGGGTGGAATATACAGACAGCATCACCCGTGAATTAGAAAAGCGGGTATACAAAGTGCTGGATATTGACCCGGCTGCAGGTAAAACCAACCCGATAGTGGAGAGTGTGATTGCTAACGTGGCAATAGGTGCTGCTGATCCCACCAGTGGCGACCAGAGCACCCGCAGTGAGCTGGGCCGTATACAGGTTTCTTTTGTCTCCTTTGAGAAAAGGCACGGGCATTCTTCCGCCCCCTACCTGGATAGCATACGTGCAGTAATGAAAGGTATACCAGGAGTGGAAATTTCAGTAAACCAGGAAGCCAGCGGTCCGCCGACTGAGCCGCCCGTAAATATTGAGATTGCCAGCGAGGACTTTGATAACCTGACAAAGACTGCAGTAAATCTTAAAAATTATCTTGACAGCATCCAGACACCGGGTGTGGAAGAGCTGAAAATGGATATTGATTTGCAGAGCCCCGAAATTGCACTGACGGTGAACCGCGAAAGGGCGCAGGCGGAAGGTGTATCCAGTGCCCAGATAGGTATGCAGATACGTACTGCCCTGTTTGGCCTTGAAGCCAGCAAAATCAAAGACGGCGAAGATGAATATAAGATACAGATACGTAATATGGAGACAGAGCGCAAGAACCTGGTAGACCTGCTGAACATGAAAGTGTCATTTATGGATATGGCTACCGGGCAGTATAAAAGTGTGCCGATCTCCTCACTGGTAAATGTTGACTATACCAATACGCTGGGCAGCGTAAAAAGAAAGAACCAGAAAAGGGTGATCACGCTTCGCTCTAATGTGCTGGAATCGCAGGGCTATACAGCGCAAAGCGTGAATGTAGAGCTGGCCAAATCCATTGCAGACTTTAAAAACGTTCCGGATGGCGTCACCATCAAACAAACAGGTGAAGGCGAGCAGATGGCAGAAACGGCCAACTTCCTTACCATAGCATTGGTGGCAGCATTGCTGATCATCCTGTTTATCCTTGTACTGCAGTTTAACTCAGTAAGCAAGCCTGTAATCATTCTGACGGAGATCATATTCAGCGTCATTGGGGTACTGTTGGGTTACAGCATTACCGGTATGACGTTTTCCGTGGTGATGACGGGGGTGGGTATCCTTGGCCTGGCAGGTATTGTGATCAAGAATGGTATTCTGGTAATAGAGTTTGCCGATGAGCTGAGGGCACGGGGTATGAAAACAATGGAAGCGGTGGTGCAGGCAGGTAAAACCCGTATTATCCCGGTATTGCTGACGGCACTGGCTGCCATCCTGGCGCTGATTCCGCTGGCCATTGGGTTTAATATCAACTTTATTACCATGTTCTCTGAGCTGAACCCGCATATCTTCTTCGGTGGTGACAATGCTTCTTTCTGGAAGCCGCTGGCATGGACGATTATCTTCGGCCTGGCATTTGCCTTTTTCATGACGCTGATCATGGTGCCCGGCATGTACCTGATAGCAGAAAGGTTAAAGCGTCCTATGCGCCGGTACTTTGGTGGCAAATGGATATCCTTTATGGGCATCCCACCCATGACGCTGCTGTTTATTCCGCTGATGATCTATACAATGATCAGGCACAGGAGGGAAGTGCGCCGCCGCCGGAAAAAACTGAAGGATGCTCCTGTAAATGAAGGCTTTATAGGAAGCTGGTTCTAAGAAATGAACATAAACAACAAAAGGAAAGGATGGCTGCCGGCCATCCTTTTTTTATTTTTTTTAAATTTTTTTCAAAACCGTGCAGCATCCCGGTATTTGGTTTTGTCTCTATTCGGCCGGCTTCTTAACCGGAACAGCCGAGCTAACTGCTTATTTTGTTCTAAACTGTTGTAAACTAGTTGGTTTTGTATCCGCCATTTCTAACTGCTTAGCGGAAAAAGCGGCTCAATTAATTGAGCCGCTTTTGTTTTTATCGGATACCATGCATTAATTTCCTGAGAATAGGGCCTAATATGACACACAGTACGGCCGCTCCTACAGATATGGCGGTAAGCATCCAGAAAAAATAGCTAAAGCCCTTTTCCCGGGCTATGCTTTCCGACATTTCACCAAAAATACCAGCCAGCTTCATACCGATAGCCACTGCCAGGTACCAGACACCAAACATGACGGCAATCATCCTGCCGGGTACCAGTTTGCTTACATAAGAAAGGGCAACCGGTGAAACGCACAGCTCTGCCATAGTATGGAAAAGGTACACCAGTATCAGCCAGATGATGCTTGCGGATGCGGCTTTGGCACCCGGCGCTATATCACTGGCGCCGAGGGCTACCCATGCTGTGCCAATACCGAGAAACAGCATGCCAATAGCATATTTCATATTAGCCCTTGGGTTGTATTTGCTGCTCCACCATTTAGAAAAAAGCGGGGCCAGGGTGATAATAAATAAGGAGTTTAAAATAGAAAACCAGCTTGCCCCTATTTCGGTAGCTGTGTTTTTTGATTTTACTGTAGCCGTCTTTTGTGACTGGCTTTCCGGGGCATACTGGATATCATGATTGACGATAAGGCCAACCTGTTCACCTTCTTTCAGTTTTGTCCGGGCCTCTTTAGATAAGCGGACGCTGCGGGTCAGCGATTCATTTTTACCGTTGGTAAATGTAACATCTGCAAACGATGCGGTGGCGCCAAAGGCACCTTTCTTCTCCACGTCTTTAAAGCCGGTAATAGTTGCGGCAAAATGCTCACCCAGGAAATTATTATCCTTATCATATAGCTTAAATTCCCTGACCTGCTTTTCCTTATTTTCCGGTGCACCGGCATGGTACAGGGATAATGCTTCAATATCATTTACCACCAGTTGCTCGTTATTTGCAAATGTTTTGGTAGTAACAATCTTGTAAGAAGCGGGGTCGCCATTTACATTGGTGTATTCAATATTATACGAGGAGGAGCGGTATTCGTTCGTTACCATCCAGATGGCGATGCCCCATATGATTACAAAGCTGAAAGCAAGAATAATATTGGACAGGCTGTATTTTTTAAATGTCTGCCCAAACAGCTTGATAAGCACCCAGGTGATAACGGCCAGCGGAACAATGGTTATTAATGAGTTTGCAATTTTAAAGATAGTGCCCGATGTGCCTTCCATAATCCGCTGTGTATAGTCCCTGGCAAAGAGAGTAAGCGACCCCGGAGACTGCTCAAAGATGGACCAGAAAAACATGGTGATGATGGCAAAGAAGGTAATGGCCCACATCCGGTCACGAACAATCTTGTCATATTTTACTATGCGTACAAGCAGCAATATGATAAACAGCACCAGCGCAAGCAGTATGATAAAGCTGCTGCCGCTGAGTGGCCCGGCTTTGAAGCTGAAGAGATTGGTGGTGCCTTCTGATATTTTTGAAATGGGGTCGTTGAGTATCCAGGCAAGCCCCAGGCCGATACAGATAAAAATAATGATGTAATGAAGTGTGGTGAACGGGTTTCTTTTTGATTCTCCTTCCACAGCCGCTGCAGTGCTGCCCTGTTGATCTTTTTTGGGCCGGAGGCCGATATTCCCGAAGATATTTTGTGCAAACCAAAATTGCAATAGGCCAAACAGCATAAAGATGCCGGCTACGCCAAAGCCCCAGCTCCAGCCGATTTTTTCTCCGAGGTACCCGCAAAGCATAATGCCAAAAAATGCGCCGGAGTTGACCCCCATATAAAAAATGGTGTAGGCGCCGTCTTTCTTTTCCGGCTTTGTCTTATACATCTCTGATACGATAGAGGTCATATTAGGTTTGAAAAACCCGCTGCCGAATACCAGCAATGTCAAACCGGTATAGATAGAAAACGGTGTTTCAATTGCCATGGCAGCGTGGCCCAGTGTCATCAGCAGGGCACCGACCACCACAGCCCAGCGGAAGCCAATGATTTTATCAGCAAAGTATCCGCCCAGCATGGTGGAGAGGTATACGAGGGCGGTATATGAACCAAAAATGGCAAGCGCATGCTCTTTGGGCCATCCCCACCCGCTGTCCATTAAGGATGCGGTAAAAAACAATACCAGCAATGCCCGCATACCGTAATAGGAAAACCGCTCCCACATTTCGGTAAAGAACAGTACAAACAGCCCGGATGGATGGCCTAATACTTTTGATTTAAAAAACATTTCTGTTTCATCATGATGGGCCGGTCCGGCTGATGAAGTTGGATTCATACATAATAAAAATTAGTGATTGAATTTATTTTACACCGTGCATGAGCTTTTTAATCAGGGGAGAAAGGATAAGCAGGACAGCGCCGCTTATCAGGCCTGTATAGAAAAGATATTCAAATAAGTTCATATACGAAGCTTTTGCGACAGCAAGGTTAGCTGATTGATCACCTGAATGATCCAGGCTGGCAATGTTTGCGAGTAATGCTGCAATATATTCAGAGCCTGCAGTTGCCAGGAACCATACGCCCATCATAAAGCCCACAATTTTTACCGGAGATAATTTGGTAACGGAAGACAAGCCAACAGGTGATAAGCAGAGCTCACCAAATGTATGCAACATATACATTAATATGATCCAGGTAAATGCCACCTTTCCTTCGCCAGACATTTGCCCGCCAAGCAGCAGAATACCAAATCCTAAGCCGGCAAAAATTAGCGCCAGACTGAATTTGACAACAGTGTTAGGATTTGCTTTCAGTTTTGTAAGCCTAATCCATATCCATGCAAAAACCGGTGCAAATAATACAATGAAAAATGCATTGAAAAAGCTGACCTGTCCGGGCTCAAATTCAAACCATAAAAATTGCCTGTTAAGAGCCCTTTCTGCAAATAAACTAAGCGATGTGTAAGCTTGCTCAAAGAGTGCCCAGAAGATAACGGAGAAAAGAATAAGTATGGTTAGCGCAATCAATTGATCACGGGCTACCTTATCCAGTTTAATAGCATGCCACCCAATAAGTACAAGTGATAATATTCCGGATACTAATAATATTCCGCCAACTACGCTATGCCGTTGAATAATTTGCCAAACTACAAATGTTCCGAGCAGGCTTGCTAAGTAGATAAAGTTTTCAGTGGATATAATACCTCCTACTTTTTTTTGAAGTAATAACGGATCCGGAGGTTCAGCTTTACCAATAAAATGTTTTTGGCCTTTTAAGAAAACGATCAACCCTAATAACATGCCCAGGCCTGCAGCGCCAAATCCATAGGCCCAGCCATATTTTGATCCCAGCCATCCGCAGAGAAGGGTAGCAAGCATTGACCCAAGATTTATACCCATATAAAAAATGGTGAAAGCTGAGTCCTTCCGGATGTCTTGTTTTTCATAAAG
>DAOLFO010000271.1:0-4615 GCA_035326305.1 Chitinophagaceae bacterium | reverse complement strand
GGAAAGTAAAAGTGCGGGCGCATATTGAAGAAGTGGATAAGAAAACGCTGGCTGTTCGCACAGTGCCGTATGGCGTTACTACATCGCAACTGATGGAGTCTATCGTGAAAGCGAATGACCAGGGTAAGATTAAGATTAAAAAAGTGACCGATACTACCGCTGCCAACGTGGAGATACTGGTAGACCTGGCCCCGGGTATTTCGCCGGATATTACTATTGATGCCTTATATAAATTTACAGATTGCGAAATATCCATTTCCCCCAATGCCTGCGTGATTGTGGACATGAAGCCACGCTTTATGGATGTGCAGGAGTTGCTGCGCATTTCCACAGATAAAACAAAAGACCTGCTGGAACTGGAGCTGAAAATAAAGCTGGGCGAATTGCAGGAAAAATGGCATTACACCTCACTGGAGAAAATCTTCTTTGAAGAAAAAATATATAAAGAGCTGGAGAAAAAGCATGAGACATGGGATAAGGTAATTGATGCGATTGATAAAGCTTTTGTGCCATTTAAAAAGCAACTGAAGCGGGATATTACCCGTGAAGATATCCTGAAGCTGACAGAAAAGCCGGTCCGCCGCATTTACCGCCTTGATATTGATGAGCTGAATGCTCAGATAAAAGGGCTGGAAGCTGATATTAAGCAGGTAAAGCATGACCTGGCCAACCTGGTAGATTTTGCGGTAGCTTATTTTGAAAACCTGCTGAAGAAATACGGGAAAGACCGGCAGCGTAAAACGGAAATCAAACAGTTTGAGGTGATTGAGGCAAAGCAGGTGGCCATTGCCAATACTAAATTGTATGTAAATAAGGCTGAAGGGTTCATTGGAACAGGATTAAAAAAGGATGAATTGCTCTTTGAGTGCTCTGACCTGGATGATATCATCGTATTTGCCAAATCAGGTGTGATGAAGGTGGTGAAAGTGCAGGATAAAGTGTTTATTGGGAAAGATATATTGTATGCTGCTGTTTTCCAGAAAAATGATGAGCGCACCACTTACAACATGATTTACCTGGATGGTAAAACAGGAGTCAGTTATGCCAAGCGGTTTAATGTAACAGGAATCACAAGAGATAAAGAGTACGACCTTACTAAAGGAACCGAGAAGAGTAAGGTACACTATATGAGCGTCAACCCGAATGGGGAAGCAGAGGTGGTAAAAATTACCCTGACACCCGGCAGCTCTGCCCGCATCAAGGAGTTTGATTTTTACTTTGAAGAGCTGGCCATCAAAGGACGCAGCAGCATGGGCAACCAGGTAACAAAGTATCCTATTAAAGCGGTGAGGTTTAAAGAAGCAGGACGGGCAACCCTCAGCGGCAAAAAACTATGGTTTGACGATAAGTTCGGGCGGCTGAATACAGACGAAAAAGGCCAGTTGCTGGGCAGCTTTGAAGCAGATGATCGCATACTGGTGATATTCAATGACGGTAATTATATGATCACCGACCAGGAAATGACACAGCGCTTTGATGCGGAAAATATCCTGCTGATCGAAAAGTATGATCCTGACAGGATTATTTCTGCCGTATACCTGGATAAGAAAAACCTGCAATACAATGTGAAACGCTTCAGGATTGAAACATCTACCTTAAAAAATAAGTTTTTCTTTATTAAGGAAGGAGCCGGTAATCAACTGGAAGCAGTAACTACTGATGCGGAACCTGTACTGGCCGTGCAGTCAGGCAGGGGTGATCAGGTACGCAGGGCAAAATTTAAAATCGTAAAGGTGGCGGAAGTGATGGGCTGGAAAGCTGTTGGCAACAAGCTGCTGGATTATAGTAAAAGCGTGCAGATGGAATGGGTAAAGGAAAAGCAGGACGGACGGCAGCCGGAATTGTTTTAGCTAAAGGATAAATGGTAGCTTCGCTTTATTATGCTTGATCAATGGGAAATATGGGATGTGTATAAAGCGTTGCTGGCGCTGGCCGCAGGCATCATACTTGGGCTGGAACGGGAACTGAAGGACAAAGCTGCAGGGCTAAAGACTATTACTATTATCTGCCTGGGCTCTGCGCTTTTTGCCATTATCTCTTACCGGGTGGGCGGAGATGTGGAGCCTACACGCATTGCTTCATATATTGTAAGTGGTATCGGGTTTATCGGGGCGGGTGTTATTTTTAAGGATGCAGTCAGCGTATCCGGTCTTACTACGGCCGGTATCATCTGGCTGGCTGCAGCAGTAGGTATGTCTATCGGCTTTGGTGAGTTTTACCTGGCAGGCACATTTATAGTCGCCTCATTGCTGATTATCTTCTTCAGCCCGGTGTTTAATAAAATCTTTCGTTCTAAAAAACAAACCCGGCTGCTCAACTTTACTATTGACAAGGCCGATAGCCAGCGTAAACAGGAGATTCTAAGCGCTATCCGGGACCAGGGAATAGCTTATGAAGAAAGGAAAACAGAGCTTAAAGATAATCATCTCATTATTTCACTGGAAATAGTGGTAACAAACTCTTCCGTGCAGCAACTGGAAGACTACCTGATCAGGCATGAGCAGGTGATTGCTTTTTCCTTTTAATCTTTATCTGCTTTCTTTTTTTTACGGATGCGCAGGGTGGCATTTTTTTCCAGGTTGCTGCTCAGCCTGATTTGGTATTGCTTTTCTCCGTCTGTCACCACCATCAGGGCTGTATTGGGAGGAATGCTGCCCAGGTTGTCGGCAAACATGGTGATTTCGTTCACTTCAAGGGCCGTATCTAAAACCAGGTCAAAATGGACGGAACGGGTACTTAGCTTTTGGCTGAATGCCAGCAGTTGGTTGTTGAAAAATACAGACACTGAATCGCCATCTACTTCGCCGTTATCATAAAAGTCCACTTTTACCGAATCACTTTCCACTTCTATTTCCTGCGCTATTATATTTTCCCGCTTCTTATATTCATTTTCCACAAAGTAGTTAATCACTTTTCGCTGAATAACGGTCACAGCGGCCACTGTATCGGCTACAGACGGCTGCCATACCTGGTAGGTTTCCTTGTATTCGCGGATGGCTTTCAGCACAGAGTCCTGGTTGCTGATAGATGCATCAAAACGCAGGTTGAAATGAATATCGGCACAGGTATACTTGTACTCCGGCAGGCTGATAAATGCACCGGATAGATTGGATTCCGCCTTACCAACCTTCAGTGTAGCCTGCAGGTTCATGTTGCAGTCTATTTCCATATTGACTTTGGAGCCGTAAAAAGTAACAGGAATGTTGTACAGGTATAGCTGGCGGGAGTTGCGGTCGAAATTCCCTTTTACCTGTATGCTGCGGTAAATATTTTTAAAATAATAATTGACCACGCCTTTTACATAGCCTTTTTCCGGCTGCAGGATCATTTCAACCAGGTAATTATTTACCGAAGCGCTGCTTTTCACACTGGCTGTACCATACCAGTAGCCGGATACGGATTGTGCGCTGGTATTTATCCAGCATATAAGGAACAGAATGGGGAGTACTTTTTTCATGATGGCGGTAAAAAGCAAAAACCATGCTTGGTTTTAAAACGACGGAAAGCCGGTATTATTTCAGCATCCGCTTCATTTCCCGTTCGGCGTCTTTTTTACGTAGTGTTTCCCGCTTATCATGCAGCTTTTTTCCCTTTGCCAGCCCAATCTCTATCTTTACCAGGTTTTTGTCATTAAAAAAAATACGGAGCGGCACCAGGGTAAATCCTTTTTCTTTCAGGCCGGCTTCAATTTTTTTGATCTCCCTTTTTTGCAGCAATAATTTCCTGTCGCGCAGCGGATCGTGATTATTAAGATTGCCATGGGAGTATTCTGCAATATGCAGTGACTTCAACCATATTTCACCTTTATGCACCAGGCAGTAGCTGTCGTTGAAGCTGACTTTTCCGTTGCGGATGGATTTTACTTCCGTGCCCTGCAATACCATCCCTGCTTCATACTTGTTTTCTATGAAATATTCATGATAAACTGACCGGTTCCGGATATCTGGCATAAGAAGGCAATGGCCGCAGGGCCGGTATTAATGTTCAAAAAGATAGAGCACCTGCCTTATTTTTTCCTTCAGTTCCCTGCGGGGTACTATGAAGTCGAGAAAGCCATGCTCCAGTAAAAATTCGCTCCGCTGAAAACCTTCCGGGAGATCTTTTTTGATCGTTTCTTTAATGACACGCGGGCCGGCAAATCCGATGAGGGCACCAGGCTCTGCTATATTCAGGTCGCCCAGCATACCGAAAGAAGCGGAGATGCCACCAAAAGTCGGGTCGGTGAGCAGGGAGATATAAGGAAGTTTTGCATCGCTGAGCTGCGAAAGTTTACCGCTGGTTTTGGCTAATTGCATCAGGGAAAAAGCACTTTCCATCATCCGGGCGCCGCCGCTTTTGCTAATGACCATGTAGGGGATGTGGTGCCGGATGCAGTAATCAACCGCCCTTGCAAACTTTTCGCCCATCACGCTTCCCAGCGATCCGCCGATAAATTCAAAGTCCATGCAGGCAATGACAAGCGGCATACCGCCCACTTTACCTGCTGCTACCCGCATAGAATCGTGCAGGTCGGTTTTACTCCATATCTCTTCCAGCCTTTTTTTGTAAGGTTTCAGGTCGGTAAAGCCCAGGAAATCTTTGCTGCGGATATTGTCAAACAGCTCTTCAAATTCAC
>DAOLFO010000270.1:0-4620 GCA_035326305.1 Chitinophagaceae bacterium | reverse complement strand
AAAATATTAACTAAATAAAAGTATTGATTGAAGCCTATGGCAAAATCGAGAGAAACATTCAATAAAAAGAACAAAGAGCAAAAAAAGCAAAAGCAACGGCAGGAAAAGCAGGAGAAGATGGAAGAGCGGAAGATGAATGCCAAAAAAGGAAAGAGCCTGCAGGAGATGATGGCGTATGTGGATGAAAATGGGAATATTTCTGATACGCCGCCCGATCCCAGGAGCAAAAAGATATTTAAAGCGGAAGATATTCAGATAGCCATACCTCCGGGCAATGAAAGAGATCATACACGCCTGGGTACCGTACAGTTTTTTAACGAGGAAAAAGGCTTTGGATTCATTATAGACGATCAGAGCAGGGAGCGGATATTCTTTCACAACAGTAACCTTACAGAGCCTGTCAGGCTGAATGATAAAGTACAATACGAGATGCAGCCGGGCGACCGTGGCTGGATGGCAGTTGATGTGAAAAGAAAATCTTAATACGCTCTTTGCTACCGGCAGCCGCGGGGAGCAGGTTCCGGATCTTCAACAACAGGTGGTATCCCTATTAACCCGATTTCATTTTATCAATTTATAAAATATACACCGCTGCTCAGGCAGCAGGCATCACACTGTGATGCGTCAATCATTAAAAACTTAAATAAGAATATGTCATTTATAGATATTAATCTACATCCATCCGTATCGAGAGCCCTTACAGAGCAGGGCTATTTAAAAGCTACCCCTATACAGCAGCAGGCGATACCTGCTGCCATGGCGAAGCGTGATGTGCTGGGTTGCGCACAAACGGGTACCGGAAAAACAGCCGCATTTTTAATACCCGTATTGCAGATGCTGCTGGAGGAAAAAGAAACGCCAGGGCATCGCCAGGCAAAGGCGCTTGTGCTGGCGCCTACACGGGAACTGGCTTTGCAAATAGCGGAAGCTGCGCAGTCCCTGAGCAGGTATACTGCTATTAAACAGGCGGTATTGTTTGGCGGTGTACCGCAGCAATCCCAGGTAAATAAGTTAAAAGCCGGAGTGGATTTGTTAATTGCTACCCCCGGCCGGTTAAAGGATCTGATGAACCAGGGACTGGTTTCGCTGAGCCGGATAAAATGCCTGGTGCTTGATGAGGCCGACCGTATGCTGGATATGGGATTTGTACAGGATGTGAAGCAAATCATTGCGCATATACCTGCCAGTCGGCAAACACTTTTCTTTTCGGCCACCATCCCCCCGGCAATCATGAAGCTGACACAGACGCTGCTGCATGATCCTGTAAAGGTGGAAATCACCCCTGTTGCCACCACGGCTGAGCGGGTGGAGCAGTATATTTATTTCTCTGAAAAGCAACAAAAGCCACTGCTGCTGGTAAAGGTGCTGAAAGAGGAGGCAACGGAAGCTGTTATTGTATTTACCCAAATGAAACATATGGCAGATAAGATAAGCCGGTTTTTAAACAAAGCCGGTATTGCTGCTGATGCTATTCATGGTAATAAATCGCAAAAGCAACGGGAAACAGCACTGGAGCGGTTTAAAAACGGGAGAACCCGGGTACTGGTGGCAACTGATATTGCTGCCAGGGGTATTGATATTGACAAGCTGGGTTACGTGATCAATTATGATTTGCCGCAAACAGCAGAGACGTATGTGCACCGTATTGGCAGAACAGGCAGGGTCGGATCAGCCGGAACGGCTATCTCCCTTTGCAGCCCGGAAGAAAAGCCTTTGCTGGGGGCAATACAAAAGCTGATTAAGAAGTCAATTACGGTAGTGGGTACACCGCCTGTGGCAGCAGGGCTTCCGGCACAAAAGCCGGTAACCCGCTTTCTGCCTGAGCTGCGGCACTCACATCGCAGGGCTCCACTGACCCAAAGAACATACAGAGAAAGAAAAGTGCAGGTATCCTGACCATATCTGTCACAAGGATTAATAGCGGTAGCAAACAGCATTGATATTCATACCGGCTCCGACAGAGGCGAATAAAATAATATCTCCCGGTTCTAAATCGTGAGAGGGCACCTGCTTCTTTCTGACCAGGTCAAAAAGAGTGGGGATAGTGGCTACCGAGCTATTGCCCAGCCAGTGAATGCTCATGGGCATCACGTTTTCCGGCGCAGGCATGCCGTATAGCTGGTACAGCCGTTGTATAATGGCTTCATCCATTTTTTCATTTGCCTGGTGAATGAATATCTTTTTCAGATCATGAATCGGCACCCCGCTTTTGTCCATGCATTCCTTCATGGCTGCCGGTACATGAGATAAAGCATATTCATATACCTTACGTCCTTTCATTTTGATATACCGTATATGCGGATCACTGCCGGGAGAGGCAGAAGCACCCATATTGATATAGTCCACTTCTTCCACCGCATGTGTTTGCACGCTGGCGGATAATATGCCGGCCCCATCGGGAGAGCTGCTTTTATATTCCATTACCACAGCGCCGGCCCCATCGCTAAAGATCATGCTGTCGCGGTCAAATGGATCAATAACGCGGGAAAGTGTTTCTGTACCAATTACCAGCGCTTTTTGAGCAATACCGGCCTTAAAGAAGGCATCGGCATGAATAACACCCTGCAGCCAGCCGGGGCACCCGAATAAAAGATCGTAAGCAATGCAGGAAGGGTTATGAATACCGAGCTCATGCTTGATGAGGCTGGCCAGAGAGGGGACAGCTACCGATTGAATGGTGCCGGGTAATACATTACCAAAGTTATGCGCTACTATCAACTGATCAATTTCTTCCGGATTTACCCCGCTGTCTGCTAATGCTGCCCGGGCAGCAATACTGCCGATATCAGCAGCAGTCAGATCAGGCGTCACATACCTTCTTTCGGCAATGCCGGTGATTTGCCTGAACTTTCTGACAATATCAGTGGAAGGAGAAGGTAAGGGCAGGCCATTGGCATAAAAAGACTGCTGGGAAAAATCCTGGTTATTTTTTATATGGCTGGGAATACAGGAACCGCTGCCGGTGATGAGTGAACGAAACATGTCTTCAACAATTAATAAATGGAAAATATAAACCCGGAAAGAACTACAAATTTACCGGGCAGATTGCTCTGACCAGTGTAAGAACAGCAGTTGGAATAAGTTTCAATAGCAATTTGACAGGAAGGGATCGACTGTTGATTGAATGGCTCAATAGTTAATCCTTGTCCGGAAGCAGCCGGGTTATAAATGTAATCTATTTTGGTATGCAAGTTGCATTTTACTATAAATGAGCAGGTGGTGACAGATTAGGATTGAATAAGCACCGTGCCAACGTATTATCTGCATCCTGTGACCGGGCCACAGGTCATAGCAGCGGATTTGGATTTGTGGAAGCGGGATGGATAGATGGCCTGAAGGCCATGAGCGGGCTAAACGGTACACTGAAGTAAGAAAAAATACTAAGCGTCACCGAAGCTAAACTTAACGAACATTAACCTGCTTAACTACCTCAATTTGCAAATTCATGACAAACGGGCTGATTGAAAGATTCGCTGAGGCCGGAACGGCTTTAAATCTTAATTGGAGAAAAACTTTTGAAGCTCTGTAAAATGCAACAAAAAGCAAAGTCTACACCAGCCCATACGTGGCAGCCAGCTTTATCAATCCGGCAGTATTGTTCACTTCAAACTTGGTAAGCAGGTTCTTGCGGTGGCTGTCTACTGTGTATGGGCTTACAAATAATTTTTTTGCAATTTGCGGATTCGTGAATCCTTCGGCTATCAGCGACAGCACTTCTTTTTCGCGGCTGGTTAACAGCGGCAGTTTGGCAATGTCCTGCCCCTCTTTTTTATTCAGGTCAAGATCTACGCTCATATACATTCTGTTTTCATATACCGCCAATATGGCTTCCTCTATTTCTTCGCGGGATGCGCTTTTGAGTATATAGCCGGCTGCCCCTTTTTGCACCATTTGGGAAATATAGCTGCGTTCATTAAAAGTGCTCATGGCAATGATCTTCACTTCAGGGTATTCACCCCTGATCTTAGCAGCAAGTTCAATACCGCTTATCTCCGGCATGCTGATATCGGTAATAACAATATGCGGCAGCTCAGCCTTGATCAGCTCCATGGCCTCATAAGCGTTGCGGGCCATACCGGTGATGGTCACAAAGCTTATCTGAGAAAGCATGGTTTGCATACCTTCCAGCACCATCGGGTGGTCATCCGTTACCAGTATTTTTATTTTATCCATTGTTTTCTATTGTGCATTCCACATATACCGAAGTTCCCCTGCCCGGCTGTGACTGTATATCCATGCGTCCGCTCAGGTAATGCACCCGTGATTGTATATTTTGCAGGCCGGCGGTTGGCTTATCCTGCCATTGTGCCGCATCAAAGCCCCTGCCATTATCTTCCACCGTGATATTCAGTGACTGCCCCTGCCGCATTACCTGCACCAGTACGCTGGAAGCAGCAGCATGTTTTACCGCATTGTTCACCAGTTCCTGCACAATCCGGTAAACGGTTACTTCCGTGGCGGCATCCATTCTTTGCTCCAGCCCGTAAAACTCAGTATTTACGGTAAGTGTGCGTGCTGCATTAATACCATCGCAGTAGTCCTGCAGGGCCTGCTGCAATCCCAGCTTTATCAATGCCTCCGGCATCATATTGTGCGCCACCCTGCGCATTTCCGATATGG
>DAOLFO010000269.1:0-4628 GCA_035326305.1 Chitinophagaceae bacterium | reverse complement strand
CAGGCCGATATTGGTGCATCCTATTTTACCAAAAGCATTCAGGTAGTTTTCCCCTACTTCATAAGGGATGGTAGAGGCCGTAGTGATGACTTCTATACGGGCAGAAGGGCCGCCTGCCTCTTCCACCACGCGGCGTAAAATACCGAGCTCAAAAAAATTCAGGTTGTTCCGGTGTATCTGTCCCGATTCCAGGTCTGTTCCTTTATCTTCCGCTCCACCGATGGCAATAAGTCTCCCCTTAGGCTGGCTCATTCAGTTTTATTTGGTCCGTGGCAAAAATAGCCACAAATAAAAAAAACGAAAAGGCTTGTTAGTTTCGTGTGTGGATATGTGTAAAACAAATATTTGCCCCTATTTTCCGGCAAAGCCGGTAATGCCTTTTACCAGCACATCCAGGTTGGCAGCCGTGGTGTATACATTGGGCGTCACCCTTACCCCATTGATATTTTCCCAAACAATGCCCACCGTATGTATTTTATGCCTGTCAAATAAATAGCTGTCCAGTTCCCCGGGCTTTTTCCCATCCACGGCTACATTGCCGATAGCGCAGCCCCAGGCCGGGTGCAGCGATGTGTTGAGCTTCACGCCGGGCGCCACTTTTACTTTCTCCATCCAGTAGTTTTTCAGGTATTGCAGCCTTTTTTGCTTGCGCTCCGCCCCTATCATTTCATGAAACTCCACCGCTTTGCCTATCGCCTGCTCAATAAAGAAAGGACGGGTGCCCAGGCTTTCAAATTTCCGGATATCATCCTTCAGCGGATCATCGCTGGTGGCAAATAAGGGATAGATATTTTTTATTTTCTCCTTCTTTACATACAGCAAGCCGCTACCTATTGGTGCATACAGCCATTTGTGCAGGCTGGTGGCAAAATAGTCGGCGTCAAGTTCAGGTATCTTAAAATCAAGATGGGCAAAGCTGTGTGCGCCATCCACCACTACTTCTATCCCCCTCTTATGCGCTTCATCCGCTATTTTCCTCACCGGTAATACCTGCCCGTTCCAGTTGATGACATGCGTGATATGCACCACTTTGGTACGCGGTGTAAACGCTTTTATAAATGAGCTGACAAGATAATCTTCATCTTCGCTGGGCAGTTGCAGGTTGATCCACACCATTTTTATCCCATCTCTTTTTTCCCGCTGCTTATACGCATTGATCATGTTGGGATAGTCCTGCCTTGTTGCCACTACTTCATCCCCTGCTTTCAGTTGCAGGCCAAAGATGACTGTCTCCAGCCCTTCAGATGAATTACGGTTAATGGCAATTTCTTCCGGGCTGCATCCCGCTATGCGGGCCAGGTTGGCACGGAGCGGTTCCCGCCCCTGGTCCAGGATGCGCCACATGTAGTAGCTGGGCGCTTCATTGCTCAGATCGTAGTAGCGCTTCATTGCTTCCTGTACCGTTTTGGGCGCCGGGGATACGCCGCCATTGTTGAGATTGATAATACCGGGCGACACGGTAAAAGATTGCTGAATATAGTACCAGAAGTCTTCATCGGCAGCCAGCTTATCTGCAGAAATATCTTTAGCTCCGGCTATGGCCTTATCCAGGTTGCCGGCCCACGCAGGAAATGATACCGTGCTGAATAAGGCAGTGGCTGTAAAAGCCCCGGCTTTTTTAATAAAGCCGCGGCGCGGGTTATGCTCCATCGCAATTATTTATCAGTAAAAAACAATACCGGTAAATTAAGGAATAAAACAACCTGCCGGGTAAACTACCTTTTTTTTATCCGGTAATACCGAAAATTGGTCACCTGCCTAAAAAAAACTAATTTCCAGAAAGAGAGGATACACCTGAGGACGGGTGGCTTTACCTTGTCAGTACCATAAAAAACTAAACTAACGCTATGCGCATATTAGAGATAAAAGTGCTCCGCGGCCCCAACTACTGGAGTGTACGCCGCCCCCGGTTAATACAGATGAAGCTGGACCTGGAAGAGATGGAGCAAAAGCCCACCAACCTTATCCCCGGCTTCCGGCAGCGGCTGGAGCAATTGCTGCCATCGCTGTATGAGCACCGCTGCAGCGAGGGAGTGCCCGGTGGTTTTTTCAGCCGGGTGGATGAGGGCACCTGGATGGGGCATGTGATTGAACATATTGCTCTTGAACTGCAAACACTGGCTGGTATGGACTGTGGCTTTGGCCGCACCCGCAGCACCGGTGAGCGGGAAGGGGTATACCATGTAATATTTGATTATATGGAAGAAGATGCCGGCGTATACACTGCCAAAGCAGCCGTACGCATAGCAGAAGCGTTAATAGAAGGCAGAGAGTATGACCTGGAAAAAGATATTCAGTCCCTGCGGGAAATAAGGGAAGATACCCGCCTGGGTCCCTCTACCGGGTGCATAGTGGAAGAGGCCGCCAAAAGAGGCATCCCCTATATACGGCTGAACAAACAAAGCCTGGTGCAGTTGGGCTATGGTGTCAATCAAAAAAGGATACGGGCTACCATTGCATCCACTACCAGCAATATAGCAGTTGACATTGCCTGTGACAAGGAAGAAACAAAAGCCCTGCTGGAAGCAGCAGAAATACCTGTGCCCAAAGGCATGGTGATACGCACCGAAGCAGGACTGAAAGACGCCGTGGACAAATACGGTTACCCGCTGGTGATAAAGCCTATTGATGGCAATCATGGCAAAGGCAATACCACCAATATCACCACCTGGGAGCAGGCGGTAAAAGCGCTGGAAGCGGCTAAGCAGTACAGCCGCAGCGTTATTGTGGAGCGGTTTATCACCGGCTTTGATTTCCGCTGTCTTGTTATCAATTACAAATTTATTTGTGCCGCCCTGCGTACGCCGGCCGCCGTTACCGGCGATGGTGTGCACAGCATTCAATGGCTGATAGACGAAACAAACAAAGACCCGCGCCGCGGATACGGGCATGAAAAAGTGCTGACGCAAATAACCATTGACCAGTTTACCCAGAAAATGCTGGATGAAAAAGGCTATACACCGGATACCATACCGGCCAAAGGCGAACTGGTGTTATTGAAGCCCACGGCCAACCTTTCTACCGGTGGTACCTCTACTGACGTAACGGATGAGGTGCACCCCGCCAATATTTTTATGTGTGAACGTATTGCCCGCATCATAGGGCTGGATATTTGCGGCATTGATATCATGGCATCTGACCTGCGCACGCCGGTAAGCGAAAATGGCGGCGCTATACTGGAGGTAAATGCCGCACCAGGGTTCCGTATGCATATCGAACCTTCAGAAGGCTTGCCGCGCAATGTAGCAGAGCCCGTGGTGGATATGCTGTTTCCCAAAGGCAGTGCCGGCCGCATTCCCATTATAGCCGTAACAGGCACCAATGGTAAGACTACCACCACCCGCCTCACCGCCCATATAGCCAAGAATGCCAATAAAAAAGTAGGCTACACCACCAGCGACGGTGTTTATATCCAAAACCAGCTAATGATGAAAGGCGACTGCACCGGCCCGGTAAGCTCTGCCTTTGTGCTCAAGGACCCCACCGTTGATTTTGCGGTACTGGAATGTGCCAGGGGCGGCCTGCTCAAAGCAGGCCTGGCTTTTCAAAACTGTGATGTGGCGATTGTGACCAATGTAGCCGCTGACCACATGGGATTGTCCGGCATCAACACGCTGGAGCAAATGGCCAAGGTAAAGGCGGTAGTGCCCGAAACGGTTTTTCCCCACGGCTATGCCATACTCAACGCCGATGATGACCTGGTATATAAAATGAAGGAAGGTTTATCGTGCAATGTAGCTTTATTCAGCATGGATGAAACCAACCCGCGCATTAAAAGGCATTGTGCCAAAGGCGGGCTGGCCACGGTATTTGAAAACGGGTATATCAGCATTATGAAAGGCAACTGGAAGATACGGGTGATGGCCGTAAAGGATATCCCGCTCACCTACGAAGGAAAAGCGGTACACAATATCCAGAACTGCCTGCCGGCAGTGCTGGCCACCTACCTGTTCCGGGATATATCCATAGAGGATATCCGGTCGGCGCTGACATCTTTTATTCCTTCCTCCACGCAAACCCCGGGCCGCCTGAATTTTTTCCATTTTAAAAATTTCAGCATCCTGGCCGATTTTGCACATAATCCGCATGGTTTGAAGCTGCTTTGCGACTTTGTAAGCAAGCTGGACTACCCGGCAAGGATAGGCGTCATTTCCGGTACCGGTGACCGGCGGGATGAGGACATCCGGGAACTGGGTGAAATATCTGCGCAATACTTTGATGAAATCATCATCCGCTGCGATAAAAACCTGCGGGGGCGTACCGCTGATGAAATAATCGGGTTGCTGAAAGAGGGCATTGAAAAAATAAACCCTTCCGTGCCCACCCGTGTGATTGCCAATGAAAATGAAGCGCTGGAATATATTTATGCCAATCCGAAAAGCGGCGCCCTGTACACCATCATGTGTGATGTGGTGGCCGGTGCGCTGGATAAGATACGGGAACTGAAAGAACGGGAAGAAAAAGCCGCTGCGGAGAAGCCGGTTTCTGCATAAAATATTTGAAAACCATTTGGGAAAAGCCAGCTTTCCCCCTATTTTTGCACTCCCAAATCCGAAAGGGGACCGGGAAACAGGATTGACCCATGGTGTAACGGTAGCACTACAGATTTTGGTTCTGTCTGTTAAGGT
>DAOLFO010000268.1:0-4649 GCA_035326305.1 Chitinophagaceae bacterium | reverse complement strand
GTCACTATGTGTGAGGAGATATTCGGCCCGGTGCTTACGGTATATGTTTACCCGGAAAATGAGTTTGAAAAAACCCTGAAGCTGGTAGACAGCACTTCGCCTTATGCCCTTACCGGCTCCATCATCGCCACCGACCGGGCAGCGATAGAGCTGGCCACTACCCGCCTGCAAAATGCGGCCGGCAACTTCTATATTAATGATAAGCCCACCGGGGCCGTGGTGGGGCAGCAGCCCTTTGGCGGCGCCAGGGCCAGCGGTACCAACGATAAAGCTGGAAGCATATTGAACCTGTACAGGTGGCTGAGCGCCAGAACGGTAAAAGAGACATTCAACCCGCCGGCAGACTATGCTTATCCTTTTATGCAGGAAAAATAGGGTATTTGTAATTTTCTGACAATCAGTACTCTGCAGAGAGTATCATATGAGTATTTTTACTTATTTTTTTCATAAAGTATTCGTAATGCTATGAAATTTAGAAACTTACTATTAGGTTTACGCTAAATTTCAAACCATCAATAACATTTTATGAAAAAAATCTTTTTAGCGGTTGCTTTTATAAGCACCGGAATTATCGCAGGTGCTCAGGCCAAATTTGGCGCTAAAGCTGGTCTTAACCTTGCTAACTGGTCCGGCAGCGATGCGGACGGTGCTAAAATGAAAATCGGTTTTCATTTTGGCGGCCTTGTAAACCTGGCGGTAAGCGAATCTTTTAGCATACAGCCGGAACTGCAATTTTCAAACCAGGGAATAAAATCAGATGATGGAGAAGTAGATGTTACAATCCATTCAAATTATTTGAATATCCCTGTAATGGCGCAGTATAATAACGCTTCCGGATTTTACGCAGAAACAGGCCCTTATGTTGGCTTTTTATTATCAGCAAAAGCAAAGGCTGAAGGTGAAAGTGAAGATATAAAGGAGTGGTTTAAATCTACTGACTTTGGATGGGGCCTTGGTCTGGGGTACAAACTGGCTTCCGGCCTTGGATTTGGAGCACGTTATAACTTTGGCCTTGCTAAACTGCCAGAAGAAGGTGATGGAAAAATTAGCAACAGCGTAATCCAGGTGGGACTTTCTTACACTTTCGGAGGAAAATAGTCTCCTGTCATATCATTATAAAAGCCGGGGATAGCCCCGGCTTTTTTGTTAATTATTACTGTCCCGGCATTAGCTGCTTTACCCGGGAATATCCATTTCTGGTATACCTGATATGATAAAACTTTAAAATATATCTACTGCGGCTACGTTTATATTCAAATTAATTTCTAAACCATCAACGACATTTTATGAAAAAAATCTTTTTAGTGATTGCTTTCATCAGTGCCGGCCTTATTACAGGTGCCCAGGCAAAATTTGGCGCTAAAGCCGGCCTTAACCTTGCCGACTGGTCAGGCAGCGATGCAGATGAAACAAAGATGAAGATAGGGTTCCATTTGGGAGGGTTTGTTAACCTGGCTGTAAGCGAAACATTCAGTGTGCAGCCGGAATTATTGTTTTCAAACCAGGGAACAAAGTTTGAAACAGAAGAAGGAAGTGCTACGTATCACACCAACTATCTCAATATCCCTGTAATGGCGCAGTATACAACCGCCTCTGGCTTCTATGCAGAAACCGGCCCTTATGCAGGTTTTTTATTGTCGGCAAAAATAAAATCAGATGGTCAGAGCGCAGATGTAAAGGAATTGTTTAAGTCGGCCGATTTTGGCTGGGGACTGGGGCTTGGCTACAAACTTTCTTCAGGGCTGGGCTTCGGGGCCCGTTATAATTTTGGCCTGGCCAAATTGCCGGAAGAAGGTGATGCCAAGCTAAACAATAGCGTTATTCACATTGGCCTCTCCTATACATTCGGGGGCAAGTAACCGCACTCCTATAAATAAATCAGTGAAAGCCGGATTTGTTCCGGCTTTCTTGTTTTATAACCCTTAGCAGGGCAAGGCAACATTTGCCTTGCCCTGCATGTGCTTCACCTGGCAGGTGCTGCAGCATTTATTGAGAAAAGAACGATGAACTACCTGTACCGGAGTACTCAATTTGATGTACATGGTATGATAAACCTTTGAAATGTATAAATGTCCCGGTAGGTTTGTATAGAAATAACTTTTAAACCATCAAAAACATTGTATGAAAAAAATCTTTTTAGCCATTGCTTTTATCAGCACAGGCATTATAGTAAATGCCCAGGCAAAATTTGGAGCCAAAGCCGGTGTTAATTTTTATAAGTTCGGCGGAGAAGATGGAGGTGACCTGCCGTCTCAGAAAATGAAGCCCGGGTTTTACCTTGGCGGCTTTGCACAGCTTCCCCTGGCCGATGCCATTACCATTCAGCCGGAGCTGCTGTTTTCTAACCAGGGTACCCTGCAAAAAGCAAGTGGGGGTAAGGTAACCTGGAACCTCAACTATATCAATATCCCCGTCATGGTGCAGTATAATACCCTGTCGGGATTTTATGCAGAAACCGGCCCGGAAGTGGGTCTTTTAATGAGTGCAAAACAAAAAATGAAGATGGATGGCGAAAGCGACACAAACGATATCAAGGAATATTTAAAAGGGGTTAACTTTTCCTGGGGCCTGGGTATTGGTTACCGGCTGGAATCAGGATTGGGCATTGGCGCCCGGTACAACCTGGGGCTGTCCAATATACTTGATAGCGATGGCAAATTTACCAACAGCGGATTTACGGCGGGTGTTTCTTTCTTACTGGGAAGTAAATAATAGCATAGCAACAGGATCTGTTTATTAAAAGCCGGAGCATTGCCCGGCTTTTTTCCTGTTATCCAGGTATTAAGAAGACAATTTTAAAACATTAAGGAACGATAGCAGGATTAGTGACCCGGTAATAAGTTTTTCCATTAATATGGAGAGCCGTATTCTGTACCTGCTGTCTTTATCGCTATATAATCGTTTTGCTTACATTTGCCGCTTTCAAAAGTAAACTATTATGAGCCTTAATGCCAAATTGGAAGAGCGCTGCCAGGGAGTATGTGAACTGTGCAGTAGTTTTCCCGCTGTACATGAATACCCGGTAAGCCCCAAAGAAGAAGAAATAGTTGAAAACCAGGTGGCACTTTGTGAGGAATGCCTGCAGCAGATGAACCAGGCGGATAAGGCTGATTACTGGCGCTGCCTTGAAGGCAGCATCTGGAATGCGGAGCCGGCTGTACAGGCGCTAAGCTACCGGTTGCTTCATTTTTACCGGGATGCGGACTGGGCTGCGGATGTGATGAACTCGGTAGAGTTGGATGAAAACGTGGTGCAATGGGCCATGAGCGCTTACGAAGAGGCCGATGTGCATAAGGATGCATTTGGCAATGTGCTGGAAAATGGTGATACCGTGGTGCTGACGCAAAATCTGAACGTAAAAGGCACCAGCTTTTCTGCACCCAAAGGCACTGTGGTGAAGAAGGTACGCCTGGTACCGGATAATACCGGGCAAATAGAAGGAAAGATCAATGAGCAGGTGATTGTGATACTGGCAAAGTACGTGAGGAAAAACGGGTGAGAGGGGGATGCAGGATTTACGAATTTCGATTTAAGATTTACGATTGTTGACCGTTAGCCGTTGATCGTCATATTGCTGATGCTGAGATTTAGTGCCAGCACAGCGCTTACTCAATCTTCGTAATCTTCAGCACATTGGTGGGCAGGTGCAGGTGCACTGGTGTACTGCCTGTATTCACAATAGTGTCCCCGGCTTTTACAAAGCCTCTTTCTTTCAGTATCGCTATCTGGTCAAAGATGATATCATCAAGGCTGTCTTCCTCATCATAATAAAAAGCACGCACACCCCAGCTCAGGCTGAGCTGGTTGACAAGCGATTTCTTTTTGGTAAAAATATATAGTGGCGATTTGGGCCGGTAGCTGCTGAGCATAAAAGCAGTGTAGCCGCTCTGTGTCATGCCTACCAGGGCATTGGCAGAAATATCAGCAGCTATTTTACAGGCATTGTAGCAGATAGCATCACTCAGGAAAGAAGGAGAGTGGGCCAGCGGCTTCAGATCGGCTTCCCGGTCGTAGCGGTATTCTGTTTTTTCTACTTCAAGTATAATTTTGCGCATCGTTTCCACCACCAGGGCGGGGTGCTGACCAGTGGCAGTTTCGGCGCTGAGCATTACGGCATCGGCGCCTTCCAGCACGGCATTGGCCACATCGGTGATCTCGCTGCGGTTGGGCTTTACCCGGTCTATCATGCTTTCCATCATCTGTGTGGCAACTATCACCGGCTTGCCGCGGTGGATACATTTCCGGATAATGTCCCGCTGTGCCATCGGCACTTTTTCCACAGGCAATTCCACACCAAGGTCACCACGGGCCACCATCACCGCATCTGACTCCACGATGATATTGCGGAGATCGGTAAGGGCTGAGGGCATTTCTATTTTGGCCATCACCTTTATATTGCTTTTCTTGTCAGCCACTCTTTTCTTCAGGTCAATGATATCATCGGCTCTGCGCACAAAGGAAAGCGCCACCCAGTCGAGCTCCTGCTCCACGATAAACTCAAAGTCGGCGATATCTTTTTCTGTCATGGCAGGGAGAGAAATGGCAGTGTCGGGCAGGTTGACCCCTTTTTTGGGCAGCAGCAGGCCGCCATAGGGGACCTGTACTTTTACATCCCCGGCCGGTGTAATGCTTGTTACCAATACTTCCAG
>DAOLFO010000267.1:0-4658 GCA_035326305.1 Chitinophagaceae bacterium | reverse complement strand
CCTTACTTTTGCCAGCTCTTTATCTTTCCATCCGGCCAGCGGCTTATCATTCCAGCTAATAGAACCCTGTTGCGGCTGCCATTCCCGGCTGATGCATTTCAGCAGGCTGCTCTTTCCTGCGCCGTTTGAGCCCAGCACCACAGCCAGTTCACCCGGCTTTACTTCAAACGATACATCCCGCAGCAGGTGCCGGTTATTCCGTATGAGTGATATGTTGTTTATCCGGAGCAATGTATGTTTAGATATAAGCTATTAGCTGATAGCTGTAAGCCTTTAGTTTTACTTTTTATTTTAGCACTCCCGTCTTAAACTTTAAACCTTAAACCTTTTAAACCTCTTAAACCTCCCTCACCCCTCCTCCATCCTGTTCCTTTCCTTTATCAGCAGGTACAGGAAAAACGGGGCGCCGATAAAAGCGGTTAATATTCCAATCGGTATTTCCACCGGGGCAATAATAGTGCGGCATAATAAATCAGCAACCAATAACAGCAAAGCTCCAAGTAAGGCAGAAGCGATAAACAAATTTTTATGCTCCGGCCCTATCAGCTTGCGTATGATATGCGGCACCACCAATCCCACAAAGCCAATCACACCGCTCACACTTACACAGGCACCCACTCCCAAAGCCGTCAGCAGTATTACTTTCAGCTTTAATGATTCTATCCTGATGCCCAGGTGCAGCGCATTCGTTTCCCCCAGCGTAAAAGCATTCAGCGGTTTTGCCATCAGCGGCAGCCCTATAATGCACAGCAAAGACAAAGGCAGCAGGGCCATCAGGTTTGTCCAGTTAGCCCCGCCAAGGCTGCCCAGTGTCCAGAATGTGATGGTGCGCAATTGCGCATCCGTTGCACTCAGCGTAATAAACCCTGTGACCGAACTGGTCAATGCGCTGATAGCAATACCTGCCAGCAGCATGGTGCTTACGATAGTCCTTCCTTTTGATTGCGACAGCTTATACACCACCATCGCTGTTACAAATGCCCCGGCAAACGTAAACAGGCTCAGCGCATAGATGCCAAACTGTGCCTGCATGCCGCTAAACACAGAAGTGGTTAATACAATCGCAATCACGGCTGCCATCGCTGCCCCGCTGCTGATGCCCACTAATCCCGGGTCGGCCAGCGGGTTGCGAAACAGGCCCTGCATAGCACCACCGCATACTGATAAAGTAGCGCCAATCAACAGGGCAAAGAACACACGGGGCAAACGGATAGCCGTAATCACGGCTTCTTCCTGCACCGTAAAGCCTTCACCATTTTGCAGGCCAAGCTGGTGCAATAATATGGATAACACTTTTCCCGGCGCTACCGGCAATGCCCCTATGCCTGATGCAAGGATGATGGCGGCTATCAGCAGTATGCTCAGCAATAAAATCAGTACAGGTGGTCGCATGGCCGCTGTTGCTGTTTTATTGTTTTGCGGGCCCGTCGCCATGAATCAGTGCCGCCAGGTCCACCACCGCCTTTCCCATGCGGGGACTGAGCCCTGCCAGGTATTGCCCTTCCATTGCTACAAATTTTTTATTCCTGCCGGCATTAGTGTTAGCAATGCCGGGCACTTTCAGCAGGCCTTCCGCACCACCCAGGCTTTCCAGTCCTGTATCAAAGAACAGTATCACATCCGGGTTTTCCTTCACCACCGCTTCCGGTGTAAAGGGTTTGAATCCTTCTATTTCACTGGCCGCATTGATGCCTCCGGCCATTTTTATCATGGTATTAGGCGCTGTGGCGGTACCGGCCACACTCATGGCGCCTGCTCCCCGGGCATAGATGAACAGCACTTTCGGCTTATTCACCGTATCATACACCGGCAGCGCAGCCAGGTCAGCATCCATACGCTGGTGTATAGCTGCCGCATTTTCTTTTTTTCCCAGCGTATCCGCCAGTGCGGTAATAAGCTGTTTGGTCCCTTCAAAACTGTATTCACGGGGCAGTTGCAATACACGGATGCCTGCTGTCTTAAACTGCTCCGCCACTTCCGGCTTTAATGCTTTCTCTAAGGCCACTATCACTGTGGGCTGCATGGCTATCACCGCTTCTGCATTCACATTACGGTTATGACCGGCCTTCGGCAGCGCATTCATAGCTGCGGGGTAGTTGCTTGTCACATCTACTCCCACTATATTTTTTTCAAAGCCCAGCTCACATAATATTTCCGTCACCGTACCATCCAGCGATACAATACGGGAAGTGTCCAGTGCCGCTTTATCCGCTGCGGGCTGACAGGCAGTAAAGCATATCCCTGCCAGGGATATGAGAAAAGGAATCGTTCGTTTCATTTTAATTTTTTTACCAGCGATATCACCCTGACCCGGCTTTCGTTGCGACGCTCCGTTCATCGTCCCCATCGCTATTCAGCCAACTGGTCAGCCCGTTGGGTGACAAAACAATGACAAATAAACCGGAAAGGCTTACGGAAAAGGAAAAGGGGTTTACGGAAAAAGGAAAAACCGCCGTGCTGGCGGTTTTTCCCGGGTATTTACCTGGTTTATTGAACCAGCTTGTATTCAATTTTGGGCTTTCCTCTTTCACCGCCATCGTTTGCATGGAAGTTGAGGAACCGGAGCTTATATACATTTCCGGCTGCATCCTTAACCACAAAAAACCGGTCAGTGAGCACTCCAACAGGAGCTCCCGGAAATTCCGAACTGGGTGAAGTAACCCTCCATTTATGCCCAATAACATTGTATTCGTTGCTAAATGTTGTTGTCGCTACATTGTCTTTGGAATAAGTTTCGTACGTAACAGCCGAAGTCAATACAACTCCTGCAGTCACTCCGGCAAGCTTATTAATAAATATCAGGTCTGAAAAATTATAAGGAACCATTGTCCCTCCGAAATTTGTTTCATACAAAGAATAACTCCAAACAAAATCCCAGTTATTTTTCTCCGGCTCTCCAGAGGTCAGAATACCATTGTCGAAAGAAACTAACTGAAACAAATAGTCTGCATTCTTGGTAATATTCAGCGTTTGAAAAGTTGTAGCATTCAGCTCTCCATACTGTAGCGTATATCCATTTGAGCCGTTGCGGGTAATTTTTATTTTAATCCAGGGCCTTGCTGCTACACCGCCGCCTGTGCCCCGGTTAATAATTACCACTTTGTTTTCTGATGCAGTGGCAGATATCTCAGGTATTACCGTTCCGCTCAAAGAGCCGTTCAGAGCATCAAAAAAGGCATAATGCTCAGGAGCTGGTGCCATCTGACTTACAGCCAGCGTAAGACCTGCAGTATCCGCAGAGCCTACTGCTGCTAAATCAGTTTTGCTGAGCACTTTTGCACCGGCACTGGTGGTATTATTGAGCTTTACTCTAAATTCATTTCCATTGTAAAATTTTAAGTCCCAGCTTTTGCGCTCAATAGCAGTCTGCTTATCTGCGCTTAAATCAATGTAAACAGAATTTCCTGCGCTGGAACCTGCTTCTGATGCTACCAATCCATTTATAGTTATTGTCGAGCCCTCAGACGGCGGTATCACAATAATCGGGTCTTTATCTTTTTTACAGGCAGTAAAAATTGCTGCCGCACTAATCATTAAACATACTTTCTGAATCCGGAGCATAAACGTGTTTTTATATATTGATTTAATTTTTATATGCTATTTCTTGTTCCATTGAAAAGCCAGTGACAGGAAATAAGACCTGCCGTAGCTCATCGGCACCGGGCCGCCTGAGCTATGCGCCCCGCCTCCCGTGGTGGACGTATTGGCCAGGCTTGTTATATCAAAAATGTTTTTGACACCGGCTCCCACCGTGAAATATTTAAACAGGTTCTTATTAATTGTGAAATCGGCCAGGTGAAAACCTGCTATCTCCGTAAGCACCGGCTCCTCCACACCACTTACCATAGCTAACTGGTATGCCGGGCGCTTGCCGGTGTATTTGTAAAACAGGCCAAACTGTACGCCTGCTTTTTTCCAGTGGTAGCTGATATTGCTGTTAACCTCCGGTGTCCACACATAAGCCGGCAGGTTTTCGTCTTTGTACGCTTCCTCATCTGAATACCTGTTGTAACGGCCTATGTAAGCAGCTCCCAGGGATACCCGCCAGTTGGGCAGGGTAAAGACATGCTCCGTCGTGCCTCCCGCCGTACGATGGGTGGCTACATTGATAAGCGTGGTTACCGATGTATTGGAAGGGTCAATGGCATAATCAATCAGGTCATCAAAATCATTATAAAACCCGCCAATGGTTGCCGTGTAGCTGAATGAAGGCTTGGTAATGGCCGACCAGTTGAAAGAAGCATTTATATTATTGGACGTTTCTGCTTTCAGGTTGGGATTGCCGATAATCGCATGATTGGCATCTATGAAATTAAAATACAGCTCCCGCAGAGCCGGTGCCCGAAATCCATACGCATACCCAAAGCGCAACTGCATGTTGCTGTTCAGCGCCCAGCGTGCATTCACCGAAGGAACAGCAGGCGGGGCATCATACTGCGAATTTTTAATAAACCGCACTCCTGGGCGGAAGCTAAAAGCAGCAGCAGGTTTTATTTCAGCAGAAGCGAACAGTGCATAATCAGTAATCACCGGATTTCCGCTGATACGCTGGCCGCTGGCTTCTTCCCGGTTGATATCAATCCCCGGCTGAATGCTTACCTTGCTGCTTAATTTATATTGCAGGGTAGTGCGGAATACGCTGCTGTTGAATTTGGCTA
>DAOLFO010000266.1:0-4680 GCA_035326305.1 Chitinophagaceae bacterium | reverse complement strand
AGTAGCATTGATGGTGGCAGCCTCTGCATTGGTACGTGCCATTACAAAAGCCGTGTCCACATCTGCTGTAAAGGGACCCACTGTTGTGGAAGCGATATAGACAGTGCGGAATGATCCTTCAAAGCGGCTGTCATTAAATTTATCGGCAAACGCTGTATTGAACAGCCAGGGCGTAGGGCAAAAGCGCCTGATAGGACGGCCATAAGTAACCGTACGTGCAGATACCGGCTTCTGATTGACTGTCTTCACCGGGGAGTTGACAGCCGTATAATCGCCACAAAAATCATTAGAAGCATCCATACCTTTAGTACCGCTGATACCCTGGGGATTGGGCACTTCGCTGGCTGCATAGTTGCCCGGCACCCGCTCTATAGAAAAAAGTATTTCACTGTTATAGTCGTTTCCCGGCCTGTGTATATCCGCATAGTATTCCTGCAGGGCCGTACCGTAAGTAGCCTGGTTGTTGATCACCTCCATCGCAGCATCATAAGCGTTTTGAAAATCGCCGGCCTGCGCTGCAGAAGAATATCCGCGGTGCATATAAGCTTTTGCCAGCAAATGAAGAGCGGCTGCCTTAGACAGGCGAAATGCATTAGCCGGCCTTTGAGCAGGGAGATTTTGTGTCGCAAAGGTCAGGTCATCAATGATGGCAGTATAATTTTTAGCAAGTAGTTCATTCACCGACTGGCGGTTGAACCCCTGGAACGGGGTTTGGTTAAACTGCAGGTCGCCACTACCAAGATCCAGCGGTACAGCACCGAAATACTGCACAAGGATTAAATAATATAAAGCCCTGAGAACTCTTATTTCTCCCAGCGCCACATTGCGGTCAGCATCACTGATAGGCACATCCGGCGCAAAGAGGATTAACCCGTTGGCAAGGTTGATGCTGCTGAAGCTCCTGTTCCAGGGCGTGAGCAACTGGCCGTTGGTAGCACCGAATGTATACAGGCAAAGCTGTGTCAGATCTCCCGCAGCACCACCGCGGGCCTGGTCTCCCATACCCCATTCATCCGTACCGGCCACACCCATGGCCACTGCTCCCTCCGGGCCATACAGGTAGCGAAACCCGGAATACAGCGATGCTATTCCCGCCTGGAGTCCTTCAGGGGTTTTAAAATATTCCGTTGAAAATACGGTGTAAGGCTGCTCCTCCAGCTTCTTGGCACAGCCGGGCACTATTAAGATTGCTATGGCTATAGCAGCGATAAAATTTTTATTCAAACTTTTCATATAGTAATGTTTTTTAGCAGGCTTAAAGTGTTATGTTAAGACCAAACGTAAATGTGCGTCTTGGCGGCGTGCCAAGTGTAAGCACCAGGGCGCCGTTGCCCCTGCCATTATCACGGATATTGCCATAGGCGCCTCCCTGTCCTCTTTCTCCTGCAGCTGTAGCCTGCGGATCAAAGCCGGTTTGCTTGAAGAACGGCGACCACAGCAACGCTACATTATCAAGAGTTAAATAAACCCGCGCATTATGTGCTCCTATTTTCTTCAGCACATTGTTGCTAAACGTATATCCCAGGTTAATGCTCCTGATGCGCACAAAGCTGGCGTCATAATATCCCAGTGTCCGCCAGCCATCGCTTACAGAAGAAAGTGAAGCATGTTGCCCTGCAGGCATAGGGAACCAGTTGCTTGGATTGGTGGGCGTCCAGAAATCCACTTTCACAGAATTCCTTTTCCCATCAAGCTGCGAAATATAAGAGGCTCCCGGAGCATGTATCTGGCTTAACAATAAACCACCAAAACGGGCATGCATCACTATGCTTACATCAAATCCTTTATAAGAAAACCGGTTGGTAAGCCCTCCCTGCAGGTCGGCATCCATATCACCAATGATCGTTCTGTCAAAACTGGCATCTATTACCCCGTCCGGGTGGCCGTTGGGCCCGCTCAGGTCGGCCAGCTTGATCTGACCGGGAGTGGAGCCTACAGCAGCCGCTTCAGCCGCTTCATGCGCCTGCCATATACCCAGCTTCTGATAATCGTATATAGCCGTCATGGAATGACCTACAAAAAGCTGGGCTCCTATTTCCCGCTCCACGCCACTGCTCAGCTTCATCAGCCTGTTTTTATTGGTAAAAAGATTTAAATCTGTGCTCCAGCTAAAACCGGAAGCGGACTGGTAGTTCACAGATGAAAGACTCAGCTCAAATCCCTTGTTCGACATTTCACCCACATTGGTCATGAAGTTTCCTGCCACTCCTGATGTGATAGGAAGCGGTAGCCCAAATAAAATTTTATCAGTCTTGGAAGTATAATATTCCAACGTACCTGTCAGGCGGTTGTTAAAAAGTCCGAAATCAAGCCCCAGGTTGAGTGTGCTGGTAAACTCCCAGGAAAGATTAGGGTTGGGCAGAGTAGTAATATCATAACCGGTAACAATGGTAGGGCCATAATTATAACGTATCACTGCCCCGGCAGCACCTATATCGCCACCGGTAGGAAGGCCGTTGCTGTTGCTTACAAGTCCTTTTGAGTCGTATGGGTTAACAGACTGGTTGGAAGTACGCCCCCAGCCGGCCCGCAGCTTCAGGTAGCTTATCCCTTTTATATTTCCCATAAACGCTTCATCCGATACCACCCAGCCGGCGGAAACCGCCGGGTAATCAAACCACTGGTTGCCCGGAGCCAGCCTCGACGATCCATCCCTGCGGTAAGTAAGGGTAAGCAGGTAGCGATCCCTGAAAGCATAGTTGAGCCTCGCCATATAAGATATCAGCGCCCAGCTTGTTTCGCTACCACCAATGCCGGTATTAGCGCCATCTATAGGTGATGACTGGGCCAGGTTGTAAAATCTTACAAAATCCTCTGTGATATCTTCCTTCTGCACCCAGTTGTCAAAAGACTGGCTCTCCTGTATGCTGTACAGGCCGGTAAAATTGAACTTGTGATCTTTTATTGTTTTGTCATAAAACAACAGGTTCTCTGCAGTATAGCCCCATGTTTCACCATTGCTCACCCTCGCTATATTACCATCTCCGGGCCTGGAAAAGCTGGGAGAGATTGCTTTGTCAGCACCCTGGAACTGTCCCTGGAACTGCTGAGCATAGTTAAGGCCAAGGTTAAGCCTGTAGCGCAGTCCTTTTACTATTTCATATTCCCCGTACAGCGTATTGAACGTACGCAGCCGGCGTGTCCTGTTGTCCCAGTTTTTCGGGCCTTCTCTTAAAATAAGCGGGGAGTACCTGTCAAAACCGTTAACATCATCAATATTGCCGGCCGGTGTCAGGTATACAGATCCATCAGGATTGTACCCCGGCATTAACGGGCTCAATGCCAGTGTGCGGAATATGGGTGATACAAATAAACCATTGGAATGGGTGAGTGAGTTCTGCGTGGTGATGCCTATTTTTATTTTTTTTCCAACACGGGCATCTATCGAAGCTCTCAGCGAAAACCTGGTAAAATCTTCGCCCGGCAATACAGTTGTTTCTTTATAATACCCGCCGCCTAATGAAAAGGTATTGCCGTTGGCGCCGCCTGATACATTAATATTATGATCGGTACGGTAAGAGTTATCGTACAGCAGATCCTGCCAGTCGGTATTGCGGCCCTGCGCAATACCATTCAGCTCTTCCGCCATATATCCCTGGTTCCAGGTTGACAGATCACGCATCAGCCGGTATTCATCTGCATTAAACACCGGGTATTTATTAGCCACAGTCCCTATACCATGATAGCCATTATAGGAAACCCTGGTATCGCCGCCGCGTCCTTTTTTGGTAGTGACAAGGATAACGCCATTAGCGCCGCGTGAACCATAGATAGCAGTAGCAGATGCATCTTTTAATATGTCTACAGATGCAATTTCATCAGGGTTGATATCATTCAGGTTACCATCCCACGGAATATTGTCCAGTACAATAAGCGGTTCGTTTGACCCTGTGATGGAGCGGATACCGCGTATGCGTATCTGGGCACCTGCTCCCGGCTGGTTGCCCACCTGGTTTATCTCCAGCCCGGCAGCCCGGCCTATCAATGCCTGCTGCAGGTTAGGTACCGGTACTTCCCGCAGGGCTTTTTCACTTACCGACACTACAGCACCGGTTACATCTTTTTTCCGCTGCGTACCATATCCCACCACTACTACCTCACTCATATCCTGTACGGCGGTTGTCAGTTGAATATCTATTTGCGCATTATCCCCAACTATCACTTCCCTGTCTGTATATCCCACATTTGAAATAACCAGCACTGTCCCCCTGGCAGCCGTAATCGTGTATTCACCATTTTCATTGGCAGTGGTACCAAGGCTGGTTCCCTTTACCTGTACGGAGGCGCCCGCTACCGGCGCACCCGTCTCTGTAGTGATCCGGCCTCTTATTGTTTTGTCCTGGGCTGATGCGGTCAGCGATCCCAGCAAACAAATATTCAGCAGCACGATGACCAGCAACCGGCCGGGTGCAGACCTGGCTACGCCGATCCTTTCTCTTCGTTTTGCAGTTGTTTCTCTAATCATTGTTGGCAGATTTAAGCAATTGGAGATTTATTTTCAATAAAAGAAGAAGCAGGTACTGGCCGGCAACGGTTTTGCGCACCCTGCAGGCGTGTTAGTTTCATATTTATACTTAACAGGAGTATCCGGCATTGACGGGAACGATAAGCCCGCTTTGCGGAAAAGGGCAGCATAAGCCCCGGTACAGCAGAAAAAAGCAGTTTCATATAGCAGTTTAG
>DAOLFO010000265.1:3399-4769 GCA_035326305.1 Chitinophagaceae bacterium | reverse complement strand
TAAGAACATAGATAGTACAAAGCCGGGGACTTTTGTACACCTACCGCTGAAAATATATTCTTCGCCCCGGTACATTTGCCAATGCGATGTTAGCTGTCGTTCAGTCCGCTAAAAATATCTCGTAAATTAATAGTCTTGATGTCATCATATTGAAGTCGTCGCCCAAGTATTTTGTTCAAAAGCCTTTTGAAAAGTGGCTCTCCATGAAAATGGTAGGTAGTTGTGCTTGGGAGACTGTCAGGGTAGTAACTCGTCGTAAGTCTGGACTTTACTGGTTTACCGTTTCGGTAATAAATGGTCTCACTACCATTAAAGCCTTGGTCTAACAAATTACTTATGCCTCGAACGTTAATTTCATTAAAGTCAAGTCCGGGCGGCCCATATTGTTTTTCGTCGCCAAATTCATATTTGTATAAATGCTCGATTTCTTGCTGTCTATTTTTCCCTGGAGTTAATGGATTTAAAATATGAATGTAAATCAATGCCATTGAAGAATAGTAACCTATCTGAATGGTCGTTTCAAAATTCTGTTTCAAAGAAGAATATACTTCAATGTCTGTTTTACCCTTAGAAAAAGTTTCCGACAAGCAAAAAGAGCGGCTGTCTATCAGACGCTTTACGAAGAAATCCTTCCAGTTGTCATATGCTTGTGGAAAGTGGAGCATTTGAATGGCAGCTAACTCAATGATTTACGCAATTACCCGCTGGTGTCAAATTAGAAAGCTATCGATAATCTTATGTTTGGTTAAACAGGTTTTGGTATTGCAGGTTTCGTCAATCATTTGTCCGGCCCTTCTCCCAAATATACAACTCCCTTTCAGTTACCACCCAATGGTTCCTTTTTTCTTAAACCATGAAAGCACTTTCAGCTTTTGTAAATAACTCCGCTATGCAAAGCTTTCAACTCCGCATACTTTATGCGCCCCCAAACACCTCAACATCTAAACTTCTCCTCAATCTCCCCTCCCCAGGCACACATGAAGCACACATGAAGCACACACTAAGCACACATGAAGCACAGATACAGTAATAGTCCGTCTTTCCGCATCCGTAAAATGCCGCCAGCAAAATCAACTGGAAAAAACGAAAGGAAAGCACCGCAAGCAGCACAGTTCAGGACATATGATATTACGCATCCATCTTTATTCTTGTAAGACTCAATCGTATAGCACCAGCGGCCGCCCTGCCACTCCCTTTCAGCCCCTCCCCACTCTCCCCAATCGTAAATCTTAAATCGTAATTAATAATACTGCCTGCAATTCCCCCAAATCAGCAGCCGGCCAATCAGCACATCGGGTATCAGCGATCAACCTCAAACCTCAAACCTCAAAACCTTACCATTATTCTTTGTAGTTTGCACCAGCCAATAA
>DAOLFO010000265.1:0-3299 GCA_035326305.1 Chitinophagaceae bacterium | reverse complement strand
AGCCAATAAACCCCCGGCGTATGCATATCAAAATTTACTTTGACGAAAAGCCGCTATTTCTCTGCGATGCGGCGGATGCGGTCATAGAGCCATACCTGCACCATGATGATGCTGTATTCATTGATGAGCTGAACAGCCATACGGTAAAATCCATGCTGCATGAAATGCAACTGGATAAAGTACATGCCGGTGTGATGCTGCATCCCGATATGGAAGAGCTGAAGAAAAGTTTTTTAAAAAAATTTACACGGGTACAGGCCGGGGGCGGACTGGTACGAAATGAGAAAGGTGAGCTGCTGCTCATATTCCGCAGGGGAAAATGGGATCTGCCCAAAGGAAAAAGGGACAAAGGCGAAACGCTGGAGGAATGCGCCATAAGGGAAGTATCGGAAGAAACCGGGCTGACGGATATACAGCTTATCGCTCCCCTGCTCATCACCTATCATACCTATCATGAGGGTACCCGCTTTATCCTGAAAGAGTCACACTGGTACACTATGCTTGCACCCGGCAGGCAAGAACTGAAGGCACAGGCAGAAGAAGATATTGCTGAAGCAAAATGGATCGCTAAGGAAGATATACCCCGTTACCTGCCCCTTGCCTTCCCCTCAGTAAGAGATGTGCTACAGGCTGGAGCGCCGGAATGACTGCTTGCGTGGTATGATAGCCACCGTAAGCCGGCTCACACAAACAAGCTGCTGGCCTTCGTTATAGATGCGTATATCCCATACATGCGTATTGGAGCCCAGGTGCAGCGGCCTTGCCGTACCTGTAACAAATCCTTCGCTGGCGCTTTTGACATGATTGGCATTTATCTCAAGGCCCACACAGGCAAAACGGTCATGATCCACTACCATAGCAGAGGCAATGCTGCCAATACTCTCTGCCAGCGCACAAGAGGCGCCGCCATGCAGCAGGCCATAAGGCTGACGGGTACGGTCGGTGACGGGCATACGGGCCGTAATATAATCATCCCCCACATCAACCCACTCAATGCCTAAAAACTCTCCCATCGAATTTTTCTCAATGTTGCGGATCAGGTCCGCCGACAGATCTTTCCGGAACCAGATAGACATAAGGCAGAAATAGTTTATTCAGCAGGATCCTGCTGGCCAGGCAAGGTACGGTACACCACTTCAGGAAGGAAGGGACGGGCATTGCCGCCATTGCGGATAATATCCCTGACAATGGTAGAGGCTACCGAAGTATACTTTGGCTCGCCGGTTAAAAAAATAGTTTCAATGCTTTTATCCAGGGTGCGGTTGGCATCCGCAATTGTTTTTTCATACTCAAAGTCGCTCACATAGCGGATACCGCGCAGGATAAACTTTGCCTTTATCACTTTACAAAAATTAATCGTCAGCCCTTCGTATACCACACCTTCCACTTTGTCTTCATCACGGTACATCTCATTTACCCATTGCACCCGCTGCTCTGCGGAAAACATCGGCACCTTAGATGCATTGAGCCCCACCCCTACAATTATTTTATCAAATAACGGCAGCGCCCTTTCTATAATATCGGCATGGCCTAATGTAAACGGATCGAATGTGCCGGGAAAAAGACAAATACGGGGCATAGCGCTACTAATTAGTTAAATAATACCCGGCAAATCAGTTTTGCCTGCCGGCCAGCAAATATAAGGCAGCCATACGAACCGCCACCCCATTCTCAACCTGCTGCAAAATGATGGACTGCCCGCTGTCAGCCACATCACTGTCCAGCTCCACTCCCCTGTTGATGGGGCCGGGGTGCATGATCACTATTTCTTTATGCAGGCCGCTGAGCAGCTTGCGGCTGATGCCATAGGCCAGGTTATACTCCCGCAGGGAAGAAAACAATACCTGGTTCTGCCGCTCCAGTTGTATGCGCAGCACGTTGGCCACATCGCACCACGCCAGCGTTTCTTTCAGGTTGTAGCTCACATTCACTCCCATCGCCTCGCTGATATACTTTGGTATCAGTGTGGGCGGGCCGCATACGGTTACTTCCGCTCCCATCTTTTTCAGCAGGTAGATATTGCTTTGCGCCACCCGGCTATGCATGATGTCGCCAATGATAGCTACTTTCCTGTCTTCAAGCGTTCCTGTTTTTTCCTGGATGGAAAAAGCATCGAGCAGGCCCTGCGTGGGATGCTCGTTGATACCATCGCCGGCATTGATAATGGCAGCAGGTATATGCTGTGCCAGGAAATGCGGGGCGCCGCTGGCGCTATGGCGCATCACCACCATATCCACCTTCATGGAAAGGATATTATTCACGGTGTCGAGCAGCGTTTCACCTTTGGAAACAGAAGAGGAGGATGCCGTAAAATTAACAGTATCGGCTGACAGCCTTTTTTCCGCCAGCTCAAAAGAAATACGGGTGCGGGTGGAGTTTTCAAAAAAAAGGTTGACCACCACCACATCACGCAGGGAAGGTACTTTTTTGACGGGCCGCTGTAAAACTTCTTTAAACTGTGCCGCTGTTTGTAGAATAAGGGAAATATCGGCGGCTGTAAGATCTTTAATGCCTAATAGATGTCGCGTAGATAGTTGCATTAAAAAGCGAAGTTAGGGGAAAAATATATAAGGTGTAAGGTTTCAGGTTTGAAAGTTTCAGGTTCCCGGCTTTATACGGGTAATGCCACTGGTCGCAGGTTGCGAGCAGCAAATTATCAGCAACAAAAAAATCCCGGCTGGCCAATGCAACCGGGACTGGTGTTATAAAAATGCAGTTAACAGCTATTCGCCCTGGGCAGCAAACTGTGCTCGTATCACATTCAGTGCACCACCGGCTTTGAACCACTCAATCTGCTGCTCATTGTAGGTATGATTTACCTGTATCTCATCTGCAGTGCCATCGCTGTGGTTAAGCACCACGGTCAGCGGCTGGCCGGGAGCGAAGCTGGTCAGCCCCAGTATATCAATACGGTCGTCTTCCTGTATTTTATCATAGTCTGCCTTATCGGCAAAAGTGAGCGCCAGCATGCCCTGCTTTTTCAGGTTGGTTTCGTGTATGCGGGCAAAGCTCCTTACCAGGATGGCACGTACACCCAGGTGCCGCGGCTCCATGGCTGCATGCTCCCGGCTGGAACCTTCTCCATAGTTTTCATCACCCACTACGATGCTGCCGATACCGGCAGCCTTATAGGCCCGCTGCGTGGCCGGTACAGGACCGTACTCGCCGGTCGCCTGGTTCTTTACCGAATCTGTTTTATCATTGAAATAGTTGATAGCGCCAATCAGCATATTGTTGCTGATATTATCCAGGTGCCCGCGGTACTTCAGCCAGGGGCCGGCCATACTGATATGGTCGGT
>DAOLFO010000264.1:0-4778 GCA_035326305.1 Chitinophagaceae bacterium | reverse complement strand
CAGCCTCAATGGGTTTGGCCCCTTTTTGTACTGCGCGGGCCGGGGCCTTTTTCTTTGCTGCTTTCATTTCTTCAGGGCGGCCCATCATCTGGTCGTCATCTGACTTGGGGGTTACGTTCAGCTCATCCTTGTCACTCAGCAGTTGCGGCAGGCGCATACGCATCATCAGTGTGCTGCTGTCAATCCAGGTACTGCCGCCCGGCCAGCCGGCCACATTTGGCGGGTAAAATAATACCTGGCCCAGTATGCGCTGCAGTACCAGTTGCGCTTCTTCGTCTTCCAGTTTCATCGGTATCATACGGCGGATGCCGGCCAGCAGCTCTATCGGCGATTTTATTTTACTGCCAATATTTTTTTCATCATAAAACCAGTCGCTCATAAAAATATCGTCGAGCAGCCCGGAAACTCCATAGCCGTTTTTATAAAAGCGGCCAGCCAGCCATTGCACCTTATCCTCATCCGCCTCTTCATTTACAAAAAAGCGATAGATTTTTTTGCTGATAAAATAAGCCGTTTGCTTTTGCTCCAGCAGGATATCCAGTACATCTTCACCATCCAGGTTGCCGGTTTGATTCAGTACTGTTTTTTGACCATAATCATGTTGTCCTTTCCGGAAAACGAAATCGCCCTGTACATTAGCGCCCCAGCCGGTAAATGCCCTTGCGGCTTCCTTTACATCCTGCTCTGTATAGTGACCGCGGCCCAGCGTAAACAGCTCCATCACTTCACGGGCAAAATTTTCATTGGGATGGCCTTTCCGGTTTTGCTGGTTGTTTAAAAAATTGAGCATCGCTGCTGTGCGGGATACTTCTTTGAGGAGCGTACCAAAATTTCCCAGCGCATGCCTGCGCAGTACATCGAGCAGGCCCTGCTGGTAAAATACATTCAGGTTGCGGCAGGCAAAATGCCCATGCCAGAAAAAAGCCATTTTCTCACGGAGCTGGGCATTGGTATTTACCATTTCATTGAGCCAGTAGATATTGAGATTACGCACACCCTCCCTGTTTTTTTGCTGCACTTTTTTTCGCTCTTCGGGTGTAAGTTCTTTTTGCTGCAGCTTTCCTGCCTGCTCCACGCCCCTGTACAATCCCTGCAGGTAATTATCTGCCGCATTGATGTACACCGGCTTTTTGGCAGAAGATTTTGCCAGCGCTTTATAAAACTGTGCGGGACTGTACTTTGACAGGTCGTCTAATTGCTCCGCTGCAGGGCCAAAGCCTGCTCTCCAGAGCAAGTGCTGATTTTTTAACTGGTTGTTTACCTGCATGAAGGGGTAGATTACTTTTTCTGACTATAACAAAACGGGAAAGTTTAAGGCATATTATCTGCAAAAAGCAAGCCTGTAATGGTAAAGCAGGGACTGATAAATGGCCCGCTTGCAGGTAGCCTTGCCGGAAAACAGTTCTGTCTATCATCTACATTTGTGTAATATTGCTAAAGCCCTGTTTTTCTTTTGTAAAAGGCGACTGACCCTTATGCATCTTCGTGCTTTCAAATACGCTTCCCCGCTTATCGTTTACGCCAGTTCTTTTTATGCCTTTCAGGCAACGGGCTGGCAGGTATGGCTGCCGTTAGCATGGGCATGGGTACTTGTGCCTGTTGCCGAACTTTTTATAAAGCCAAACCCGGCAAACATGACGGCAGCAGAAGAGGAGCTGGCAAAGCAGGATAAAACCTACGATATATTGCTCTACCTGATTGTGCCCCTTCAGTATGCAGCCCTGTACCAGTTTTTGCAGGCCATGCTGCAGGAAGAAATGAGTATAGCCGATATAGCAGGAAAAATCTGGGTAATGGGCCTGCTCTGCGGCACATTTGGCATCAATGCCGGCCACGAGCTGGGGCACCGCTACACCGCATTTGAACAAACGCTTGCCAAATTGCTTTTGCTTTCTTCACAGTACATGCATTTTTTTATAGAGCACAACAAAGGCCATCATAAGCGGGTGGCCACACATCATGATCCAAGCAGCGCCAGGTATGGTGAATGGATCTATAGCTTCTATTTCCGGAGCGTTGTTTTTGGGTACATGAGCGCCTGGCGTATAGCTGCCGGTGATACACGCAAAAAAAACAAGCCCGTGATATCCCTGCACAATGAAATGATCGGGTTTACTATCATACAGGCGGCTTTCATAGCGCTTATATTTTTTTTCTACGGCTGGCTGATAACGGTGTATTACCTGATAGCAGCGGGCATAGGCATTTTGCTGCTGGAGACTGTAAACTATATAGAGCACTATGGCCTGCAGAGAAAGGCCATTGCTGAAGGCCGCTATGAAAGGGCTATGCCGGTACATAGCTGGAACAGTGATCATGTTTTTGGCCGCATCATGCTGTTTGAGCTGAGCCGCCACTCTGATCACCACTACCTTGCCAGCCGCAAATACCAGGTGCTCCGCCATCATACCGATGCGCCGCAAATGCCGACCGGCTATCCTGGCATGATGCTGCTTTCACTGGTGCCTCCTGCATGGTTTTATGTAATGAACCCCAAAGTAAAGGCAATACAAGGTGAATCAAATACAGAAAGGCCGGTATGTTAAGTTTGAAAAGTTCAAGAAGTTTAAGGTTGTATTTTGCGGCACATTTGCATTTTCGCTTGCTGTAAAACCGCATCCATATTATATGCAAAGCTGGTATACGGGTACAGGAAACCCAGCCGGCCTACCAGGGGTTTTTTAATTGCCCGTTATTTGATAACAGTGCTGCCGAAGTAGCCATGCAGCGCTGCCGGCAACCGGATACCTTCTTCCGCCTGGTTATTTTCCAGCAGGGCTGCCACAATGCGTGGCAATGCCAGCGAGCTGCCATTTAGCGAATGCACTAACTGGTTCTTTCCGTTTTCATCACGAAAACGGATCTTCATCCGGTTCGTCTGGTACGTTTCAAAATTAGAGACGGAACTTACTTCCAGCCAGCGCTCCTGTGCGGTGCTGTATACTTCAAAATCATAAGTTAGCGCTGAAGTAAAGCTCATATCCCCGCCGCAAAGATTAAGTATGCGGTAGGGAAGCTCCAGTTGCTGCAGCAATCCTTCGATATGCTGCACCATTTCTTCATGTGCCTCATAGCTTTTGCCGGGATGAACCAGCTGCACGATTTCCACTTTTTCAAACTGGTGCACCCTGTTCAGCCCCCGCACATCTTTCCCAAAGCTGCCCGCCTCCCGGCGGAAGCAGGGAGAGTAGGCCGTCATTTTTACAGGCAGCTCTTCCGCTTTCACTATTTCATCGCGATAAATATTTGTTACCGGCACTTCAGAAGTGGGTATCATATAAAAATTATCTTCCGGCATATAATACATCTGGCCTTCCTTGTCGGGAAGCTGGCCCGTACCATAGGCGGTGGCTTCATTTACCATAAAGGGCGGCAGGTACTCCGTATAGCCGGCGGCTGTATTATAATCGAGAAAATACTGAACCAATGCCCGCTGCAGCTTAGCGCCTTTTCCTTTGTACAGCGGAAAACCGCTGCCGGTTATTTTGGCCCCGGTTTCAAAGTCTACCAGGTCATATTTTTTAATTAGATCCCAGTGCGGCAAAGCGCCTGCCACCAAAGCCGGCTTTTTACCTCCTTCTCTTATCACCACATTATCTTCCGGTGTTTTGCCGGCGGGCACCTTTTCCGAAGGCAGGTTGGGCAGCTTCACCAACTCATCCTGGAGTTGCTTTTCCACCTGCGCCAGCTTTTCGGTTACCGGCTGCAGTTGTGCTTTCAGGCGGGATACTTCCTGTTTCTTTTCTTCGGCCGCTTCTTTTTGACCTTTTGCCATCAGCATCCCTATTTCTTTCGAGGCGCTGTTTACACCAGACTGTGTGGTATCAAACTCCAGTTGCAGCTTTTTCCTGTCATCATCCAGTGAAATAATGGTATCCACCAGCGATAAATCAGCAAAATGTTTGACAGCCAGCCTTTGCTTTACTCCTTCGGGATCCTGCCTGAGCACCTGTAATTGCAGCATTTGAATTGTATTTGCCGCAAAGATAATTGCTGAAATGCGTTTACTGAGGGATACTGCGCCTCCTTTTAATAATTATCCAAGCCTTTATCTTTGCGGTATGTTTGCAACAGATGATTTACAGCAACGCTGGTGGGACCTGGAAGCCCGGCTGGTGGAACGGTTTAATAAAAAGCCGGATATGGAGTCTATCCTGTTCCTGATAGGTATACAGGAGCTGGGCTATACCGGCCCTAAGTTTTCCAAAGAGCAGAAGCAGGACCTGATGCATATTGCCGTCTGCCGGCTGCTGCAGCCCAGCGGCTATTATGAGCTGGAAGGAAAAGATAAGGATGGCTGGCCGCACTACCGCCAGCTAAAGCCCATGCCGGATATGAACCCGGTGGAACAGGAAAATTTTTTGAAAGACCATATACTGCTTTATTTCCAGGAGCAGGATTTTTAACCAGGATTATCAAAATACTATCATTGCATGAAGACATGGCTGTTTTGCATTGCCTCCCTGCTGTGGCTGGGGGCTGCTGCTCAAAAAGAAGTAAAGCTCAAAAAGAAAGACCGGAAAAGGGATGTGCTGCTGGAAACCAGCATGGGCGATATCACTATCCGCCTGTCTGACTCCACACCGCTGCACCGGGATAATTTTTTAAAGCTGGTAAAGAAAAAATATTACGACAGTGTGCTCTTCCATCGTGTCATCAAAGATTTCATGATACAGGCAGGCGATCCCGGCAGCAGGCAGGCGCAGGCAGGGCAGCCTTTGGGCAGTGGCGGGCCCGGCTATCGTATTCCGGCAGAGTTCCGGCCTACCCTGTTTCAT
>DAOLFO010000263.1:0-4786 GCA_035326305.1 Chitinophagaceae bacterium | reverse complement strand
TATCCCCGAAATGGGCCGCTCCATTGACCCCCGCAAGGATTATATCGCTTACCGTAAAATGAAAAAACTCATTGAAGAGTTTAGGCCGGATATTGTGCACTCCCATGCCGCCAAGCCCGGGGCTATCGGGCGCATGGCAGCACGGGCTATGAAGGTACCGGTGGTGGTGCATACTTTTCACGGGCATATCTTTCACTCTTATTTTAACCCGGTAAAGACAAAAGTTTTTATCAATATCGAGCGCAGGCTGGGAAAAAATACAGATGCCATCATTGCTATCAGCGAGCAGCAGCGAAAAGAATTGGTGCAGGATTTCCGCATAGCTGAGCAGGACAAATTCAGGGTCATTCCGCTGGGGCTTGACCTGGATAAATTTCAGCAGGAGCGGGAAGCCAAGCGAAAGCAGTTCCGTACGGCCTATCATATTGCAGATGATGAAATTGTTGTTACCATTACCGGCAGGCTGGTACCTGTTAAGAACCATGCTTTATTTTTGCAGGCCCTGCAGCATGTGCTGCAGCACAGCGGCAAAAAGGTAAGAGCATTCATTGTGGGCGATGGAGAGTCAAGGCCCTCGCTGGAGGCAAAGACGAAAGAGCTGGGGATTGGTTTTTCCACCGAAAAAGATAAGGAACACCGCCAGCCGCTGGTATTTACTTCCTGGCGCAGCGATATTGATTGTATCAATGCCGGTTCGGATATTATAGCGCTTACCTCCTTCAATGAAGGCACACCGGTAAGCCTGATAGAGGCCCTGGCAGCAGGGAAACCTGTAGTATCTACTAAGGTGGGCGGTATCGAAGATGTGGTGCGGGATGGTGTGACCGGCCTGCTGAGCGAAGTAAATGACGGGAATGCTTTTTGCAGCAACCTGCTGCGCATGGTGGAGGAGGATGACCTGCGTGACCGCCTGGGCTGTGCCGGCGAAAGCCATGTGATGAGTAAATACAGCTACCGCCGGCTGGTGAAGGATATGAGTGAGTTGTACCATGAACTGTTAAGCAGGAAGAAAAATGTTTAACCTCTTTTCAAAGAAAAAATCATACGGGGGCAGGCTGGATTTCAGCCTGCTGCATACCGATATGCACGCTCACCTGCTGCCCGGTATTGATGACGGAGCCAGGGATATGGAAGACAGCCTGGTACTTATCAGGGGCTTGGCTGAGCTTGGTTATAAAAAGCTTATCACCACGCCGCATATCCTGTGGGATATGTATCAAAACACACCGGCCATCATCAACCAGAAGCTGGCGGAAGTGAATAAAGCGGTAAAAGATGCCGGGATACCAGTGGCGATAGAGGCGGCGGCCGAATACTTCCTGGATGAGCATGTGGAAGAGCTGCTGTATAAGAAAGAGCCGCTGCTCACTTTCGGGGGCAATAAGGTGCTGGCAGAATTTTCTATGGTATATCCGCCGCTGAATGTTAAGACCGTGTTATTTGATATGCAGATGCAGGGCTACCAGCCCGTGGTGGCTCACCCGGAGCGGTATATCTATCTCCAGCGAAACAAGGAATTTTATACGGAGCTGCGGGATGCAGGATGCCTTTTCCAGCTTAATATACTTTCTCTTACGGGCAACTATGGCAAATCTGTTGCTTCTCTTGCCCAGTACCTGCTTGATAATGGTTTCTACAGCCTTATTGGCACCGACCTTCACCATACCGGCCACCTGGAAGCGCTGAAACGTGTCGAAATGACGGCTTCCCTGCAGCAACTGCTGCAATCCGGCCAGGTTTTAAACTCCCTGCTGTAGTTTTTGGCGGAAAATATTTCCGGTAAACTTTTTGATGCTGAATAGTGCTTTCGCCCTACTTTAATGTCTAAACATTGATTTGGCGGCTGGCGATTTAATTACTAAATTTGAAAAAATTAGGATATGGCAAAAAACGACTTTAACAACCTGCTGGTAGATAATGCCGACTTCCTGAAACCTTTTGCAGTCAATCTTACAAAAGATACAGAAACAGCCAACGACCTCTACCAGGAAACGCTTTACAAAGCCCTGGCCAACCAGGAAAAATATAATACAGGCACCAATATCAAGGCCTGGCTCTTCACCATCATGCGGAATATTTTTATCAATAACTACCGCAGGAAGGCCAAGCAGCGCACTATTTTCGACAATTCGGATAATGACTACCTGCTCAACATGAAGCAGGTATCGGTAAATAATAATGCCGAAGTGAGCCTGCGCATGAAGGAAATCAATACCGCTATCCAGCAATTGCCGGAAATATTTAAAACGCCTTTTGTGCTTTACTATGAAGGCTACCGCTACCAGGAGATTGCAGATGCGCTGGGTGAGCCGCTGGGTACGGTGAAAAGCAGGATACATTTTGCCCGTAAGCTGCTGAAAGAGCGTATCAGCCGGTATTAACCCGGTTTCATTTTACCAGATAGCTATGCCACCTACAGCCATTGTGATTGGAAGCGGTTTTGCAGGATTATCTGCTGCCAGCTTCCTGGCAAAAGCTGGCTGGCAGGTAACCGTAATAGAAAAAAATGCCACTCCTGGTGGCAGGGCCCGCCAGCTAAAAGCCGGCGGGTTTGTTTTTGATATGGGCCCCAGCTTTTACTGGATGCCGGATATATTTGACCGGTATTTCGCACAGTTTGGGAAAAAAGTGGCGGACTATTACCAGCTTACCCGCCTTGACCCCTCTTACCGTATTTACTGGAACGATGGCATGACTGATGTGCCGGCAGGCAGGGAAAAGCTAAAAGCATTTTTTGAACAGACAGAACCCGGCAGCGGCGCCCGGCTGGATAAATACCTGGCAGGCGCTGCATATAAATATAAAGCAGGTATGAACAGGCTGGTGTACAAGCCGGGTTTATCCATTACAGAGTTCCTGGACTGGCAAACGGTGAGCGGCATGCTGAAGCTGGATGTGTTCAGCTCTGTAAAGAAACATATACACCGCTATTTTCGCCATCCCCGCCTGCGGCAAATGATGGAGTTTCCGGTGCTGTTTCTTGGCGCTTTGCCGGAAGACACACCGGCCCTGTACAGCCTGATGAACTATGCAGATATGGAGGGCGGCACCTGGTACCCGCAAGGCGGCATGTACAGCGTGGTGGAGGCCATGCACCGGCTGGCTGGTGAGCTGGGGGTATCCTTCCGGTGGCAGGAGGAGGTGCTGGCGCTGAAAGTAAAGCAGGGAAAAATACAAAGTGTGCTGACAGAAAAAGGGGCCTGTACGGCTGATGTGATAGTGAGCGGGGCAGATTATCATTTTACAGAAACAGAATTACTGCCTGCTGCCAGCCGCAGCTATGATGATGCCTACTGGGAAAAAAAGGTAATGGCGCCATCCTGCCTGCTGTACTACATAGGCCTGAATAAAAAATTAAACAATGCCGTACATCATTCGCTGGTGTTTGATGTGCCGTTTGAGCAGCATGGCCGGGAGATTTATAAAAACCCCGGGTGGCCGTCCAATCCTTTGTTTTATGTCAGCATCCCATCGGTGACGGACAGCCAGGCAGCCCCGGCCGGATGTGAGAACATGGTATGGCTGGTGCCGGTAGCTTCGGGCCTTGCAGGTGATACGGAGCAATTGAGGGAGGCTTATTTTCAGCAGTTGCTGCACCGCTTTGAAGCGCATACCCGGGAAAGCATACGGGAGCATATTGTATTTAAAAAAAGCTATGCAGTGTCTGATTTTGAAAAAGATTACCACGCCTACCGCGGCAATGCATACGGGCTGGCCAATACGCTAAGGCAAACGGCCATATTCCGGCCTGCCTGCCGCAGCAAAAAAGTGAAGAACCTGTTTTATGCCGGCCAGCTTACAGTGCCGGGGCCCGGAGTGCCTCCGTCGCTGATAAGCGGAGAAGTGGCAGCATCCATGATCCTGAAATCATTCGGCAATTTTTCATAAATTCAGTTTATGATTGAATTATTTCACCGGGCAAGCGAGCAGTGCAGTGCGGTGATAACACGCCGCTACAGCACTTCTTTCAGCACTTCCATCCGGCTGCTGCATAAGGATCTGCGTACACCTGTTTTTAATATTTATGGATTTGTGCGCCTTGCCGATGAAATAGTGGACACCTTTCACGAATATGATAAAGCAGCGCTGTTGACTGTTTTTAAAAAAGAAGCATTTGAGGCGATAGAAAGAAAGATTAGCCTGAACCCTATCCTGCACAGCTTTCAGCTTACGGTAAACAGGTATCATATCGATCACAGCCTGGTGCATGCGTTTTTTGACAGTATGGAAATGGATTTGACGCATAAGGCGTATGACAGGGAAGGGTTCAGCCAGTATATTTATGGCTCTGCAGAAGTGGTGGGGCTGATGTGCCTGCATGTTTTTTGCGATGGCAATAAAGAATAATACAGTGAGCTGCAGCCTGCGGCCCGTGCATTGGGTGCGGCATTTCAGAAAGTAAATTTTTTGAGGGATATGTGCGCAGATTACAACCAGCTCTCAAGAGTTTATTTTCCCGGGTGCAACTTTAGCAGCTTCAGCGAATGTGATAAGCGAATGATTGAAGAAAATATACAGGCCGATTTCCGGGAGGCATATAAAGGTATCGTGCGTTTGCCGCTGACATCCCGGTTTGGCGTGTATGTGGCTTACAAATATTACCTTTCGCTGTTTAATAAAATAAAAAGAATGGAAGCACGCCGGGTATTAGAAGAGCGTATCCGCATTCCTGATTACTACAAAGCATTGATTGTATTGCGGGCCGGAGTTAAAAACCAATTGAACCTGATAGGATGAGTGTTTTGCTGCATGAAGTGATACTGGTAGATGAGCAGGACAACCCGGT
>DAOLFO010000262.1:0-4786 GCA_035326305.1 Chitinophagaceae bacterium | reverse complement strand
AGCTAACAGCTCATAGCTAATGGCTCACCACAAATCAGCAAATCAGAAATCATCAAATCAGGTATCGCCAACCGGCAAATAAAAAAAGCCCGCTGCCTGATGACAACGGGCTGCCTGCTCACTCCGTTTTGGCAGGCCGGGCCATGAAAAGGGTATTCTTTTTTCCTTAAGGAAGCAGGATTATTTTCTGGCTGGCGCCGGCATTCCAGGTAAGCAATGCCTTATTATCGCAGGCCCCGTTATTGGGAAAACCATAGTCCATGTCCATCCGGAAATTATCATTGATCACTACTTTCAGTGTACCATCCGAGCGCCAGTAGCACAGCGCCTTTTTGATAACAGGGTCTGTTGTTTCAATAGTAACTTTTACACCGTTATTAAATGTTACCACTGCCCTGCCGGTGATCTGGTAAATATTATCAACCACCGCCGGGGTGAGCCCGCCTGCTACCTGCACTTTTGTTTTCAGCGCTTCGATAGAATAACCATGACCATTCGGGAATGTCACTTTACCGCCAGTTACTTTTACAGTAAAATGAATGCCTGCCGCTGTGCTGCTGTTGGTAACAGTTTTTGTTCCTTCCAGCTTCACGCGGTTGACCGAGTAATTGACAAGCTTGATGGTAGCCACCGAGCCCGTCTGCCGCCTGGGTGCAGACAGGGTGATGAGTATTTTACCTGCCCTTACTTTACCATCCACCCCTATACAGCTATCTTTGAAATCAATAGTGATGGTTTTGGGAAAGCTGCCATCAACCGGTAAAACACTGATATCAGCACACTGGCCTATGATAGCCCTGAGGCTGACAAAAAGAGGGAAATAGCCGCGGCCGGCTTCGTCCACCGCATTGTTATCTTCTTCAGCAGCTACCTGGCTGATGGCATCCAGGTCGTCAAAGCTGGCGTCGGCACGGGCAGCTTCATCAGCATACAGTGCTGCTTCATTTTCAGGTATCGTATCCGGGTTTTGAAGATTGTCTTCCTTCTGACAGGAAAACAACAGCACAGAAAAGGCAGTGAGCGCAATAGCGCCGGTAAGCCGGCTTACAGTTAAAAATTTCATGACTATACTTTTTTAGGGTGTGTGGGATTTAATTACGGAGCTTTGGAACCAGGCAGGAGCGGAAAGTTTAACGGGATGTTTAAAAAAAATTGTGACTTTATTATCCAATGCGTGTACTGATCGGATATCTGCGTGTTTATTTACGTGAAATACATAAGCCCTGGCTGGTTGCCTGCATGTTGTTAACAGGTACGCTGGTATACTTAAATTATTCATGGGGCCTGGAAGAAAAGCTGGTGCAGTTGCCCTGGCTGCCGTGGCCCTATTTCACCGGTCATGTTTTATTATTTATAGCAGCCTGGATGGGTGCTTACGTTTTATATTTCCTGCTTCAGCGTAAAGCCATGCCGGCCAGCCCCGGCTTCCTTATCTGCCTGCTATTGGCGCCTTTTTTATTTGCTTTTAAAATGGCTGTAGATACTTCCCTGTTTATTTCAGGGGATGCCTGCTGGAATGCTTACTGGAATAAAATACTGTACTGGCCGCTGCGTGTGGCAATGCTTACCGGCATGCTGTACCTGCTATGGCGGCTGGTGCACCGGCCGGCGCCCATGTACGGGTTGTATGCTAAACAATTTTCCGTACGCCCTTACCTGCTGATGCTGCTCATCATGCTGCCGCTGATAGGCGCTGCTGCCACACAGGCGGACTTTCAGCATACGTACCCTAAGTTTAAAGAGGTGACAGATACAGGCGCTTCCTGGTGGCAGTTGTTGCTGTTTGAGCTGGCTTACGGATCAGATTTTTTTTCTATTGAACTTTTTTTCCGGGGATTCCTCGTCATCGGCTTTATAAAGTGGATGGGGAAAGACAGCATATTGCCTATGGCCTGCTTTTATTGCGCTATTCACTTTGGTAAGCCGGCCGGGGAATGTATCAGCTCTTTTTTTGGCGGCATACTGCTGGGCGTGGTATCCTATCATACCCGTTCTGTTTACGGCGGGCTTATCGTGCACCTGGGCATTGCCTGGCTGATGGAGCTTGCCGGATGGGCCGGCAACTACTATAAATGGTAATGCCGGCTTTTACACTGGGTAAAAACCGGCACCGTGTCAGCAGGTTGTTGCGGGCCTGTAAGCCGGATCCTGTCGTGGGTTATCATTTATCTGTTCCGCCAATTGCTCAGCGGAATCAATCTGCCTACCCTCTATCATCGGGCGGGCCGCCCTCTGGCGATAGTATACGTGGCATTTCAGCATGCAAGGTTTACCCCCTGCCGGTGTTACCACCGGCAGCCGTGAGCTCTTACCTCACGTTTTCACCCTTATTCCGCCTTGCGGCGAAACGGTTATTTTCTGTGGCACTATCTGTTTCCGCCTGCGGCGAAACCCGGCTGTTCACCGGTGCACTGCCCTGTACTGTCCGGACTTTCCTGCCCGGGGATAAACCCGGACCGATAACCTGTCCCGCAACAATCTTTTTTCAATTCACCTGCAAAATGACTGACGCATTTTCGCGGGTGCAACTATTTGCCACCAAGGCGGAAAGAAATTCCCACCTGGATGATGCCATTTTTAAAATCAGGATCTATATCACCTGCATCAAAGTCACCAACCTTTGATAACCCTGCCAGGTAACGGGCGCCTATGCCCAGGCTGCCTGCCTGGAAACCAAGGCCGGCACCAAGTGACAAATCAAGCCCTTTTGCAAAATCATTAATCGTCTCATTACCTACATCCTCACTGATCTTAAAGCCTACCTGCGGCCCTGCTTCTACATAAAATCCGCCGGCAGATTTAAAACGTGCCATAACAGGCACAGTAATATAAGTAAGCTTATAATTTTCACTTTCGCCGGCATTTTCAAACTTGGCCCCGGCTGTAGATACCAGCAGCTCCGGCTGAACAGAGAACCCGCCTAACGCAAAGTTGAGGTAGCCTCCGGCATGAAAGCCAATCAATGCTTTCTTTTTTACATCATCAAAATCACCGCCGGTAAAATTGCTGATGTTAACACCGCCCTTCAGCCCGGCAGTAATGCCCTGCCCGTAAGAGTATAGTCCTGTAAGAAGCAATAGCGCTAAAAGTGTTTTTTTCATAAAAAATAGTTTGTACAAAAATAATATTGTTTCAGAAAGAGTGATGCAAATTGTTTTCTGTGAACCGGTTGTTCGGGATATTTGCAATACCGTCTGCACCGGATGGTTTATTTCAAAAACAATGCCGCATGAAGAAAATCTTATTGTTTGGCGCCGGAAAATCTGCCACTGTACTGATTGACTACCTGCTGGAGCAGGCAGCCGGCCGGCACTGGCAATTAATAGTAGCCGATACCAATCCAGAGCTTGCCGAACAAAAAATCAGGGGCTCTGCCTATGGAAAGGCCATAGCGGCCAACGTTACAGACGAAGCGGAACGCTCCCGGCTGGTCAGCGAAGCTGACCTGGTGATATCCATGCTGCCCGCTTTTTTACATGCGCTGGTTGCTGAAGACTGTATCCGCTATGCCAAAAACCTGCTCACGGCTTCGTATGCAGATGAAGGCCTGAAAAACAAAGCGGCGGCCATTAAAGAAAAAGGCATCCTGTTTCTCTGCGAAATGGGCCTTGATCCCGGCATTGATCATATGAGCGCCATGCAACTCATCCATGCCATACAAAACCAGGACGGACAGATCATTTCTTTTAAATCTCACTGCGGCGGACTGGTAGCGCCTGAAAGCGATGATAACCCCTGGCATTATAAAATAAGCTGGAACCCCCGCAATATTATACTGGCAGGCAAAGCCGGTGCCATATATCTTGAAAACGGGCAGGAAACAACAATCCCCTATGGGCAGCTTTTTCAGCAGCAGGAACAAATCAGCGTAGATGAGCTTGGCCGCTTTGGCTGGTATGCCAACCGGGATTCGCTCAGCTATACCAGCCTGTACGGGCTGCAGAGTGCTGAAACATTTATCCGCACCACGCTGCGGCACCCGGCCTTTATGAAAGGCTGGAAATATGTAGTGGCCCTGCAGTTGACCGATGAAGAAAAAAGATATGATACTACAGGGAAAACGCTCCGCGATCTTTTTGCAGAACACCTGTCGCTGCAGCCGGTTATTACTATTCCGGCAGATGTGCAGGCGCAGTTAAACTATCTTGGCATGAATGATGATGAAACGATACCGCCGCCGGGAAAAGTGAGCGCTGCCGGCCTGCTGCAGTTTGCCGCAGAGCAGAAGCTCGCCCTGCAGCCACAGGATAAGGATATGATTGTAATGCAGCATGAAATAATATACACGGCACAGGGGCAAAAGCAGGAAGTGACCAGCACCCTGGTGGTAAAAGGAGAAAACAGCCTGTATACTGCCATGGCCAAAACAGTAGGATTGCCACTGGGCATTGCAGCAAAGCTGATCCTTACCGGGCAGATCAGCCTGACCGGGCTTCACCTGCCAATCCTCCCTGACATCTATGAGCCGGTGCTGCGGGAGCTTCATGAAAGAGGCGTTTCTTTTGAAGAAAGAACAAGGACACTATCAGCATAGCTGCTTTAACAACATTGTCAATTCCGCAGCACCCGCTGCAGCAGGCTGCTCAATGGGCCTGAAGCGGATACCGGACTGCATCACCGGTATTTTTTTATCCAATAAAAAAACCGGTACACCGCTGCGCACATAATGCACCAGCCCGGCAGCAGGGTACACTACCAGCGAAGTGCCAATGATGACAAATATATCCGCATCATGCACCAGCGGCACAGCTTCTTCCATTTTTGGAACCGGCTCTTCAAACCATAC
>DAOLFO010000261.1:0-4804 GCA_035326305.1 Chitinophagaceae bacterium | reverse complement strand
TTAATCCCTTCCTGCATCAGCTTTTCCGACAGGTCACCCAGCTTAGCCAATTGGTTTGTTGCAGAAAAAGGCAGTTCTATTTTGACGATACATTTATCTTCTTTCAGGTTAAGGTTTACCCCAAACAGTCCTTTCCTGAGCAGCGCTTTTTCTTCATCGGTGGCATCGGGCAGGCTGTCTGCAATATGTCCCAGCGAAAAAGTGGTATCAATCACCTGGTCTTCCAGGTCTTTCATTTCTTCTCCGCCACCCTGCATTTTAGCCAGGCCGATTATGCCGCTCATATCATTGGTGGTTACTATTTTACCGCTGCCGTCTTCGTGCAGGGTAATTTCTTTAACGGATTCACAGCCGGTGACAACCAGGCCGGCCGCAGCGCACAGTACCAGTGCAATCTTTTTCATGGTGTATTGATAATTTTTTACAAATAACGGCAATTAACCATAATCGTCAGGCAATCATTTTACACACCATTTCTTTCAGCAGCGATCCGTCTTCCGTGCCGGCGCTGTTGATACCGATGCTTTTCAGGTTGTACTGGTGCAGCAGCAGCAATATCCTTTCCACCCCTTCATAGCTATACACTTTAGCCGCCTGCAGGTAATCTTTGGCAAAAAACGGGCTGACCCCGATAGCGGCTGCCACTGCCTTCTCATCACCGGCAGGCGCCCCGAATACCATATAGACTTTGCTGAAAAAGCTGTACAGCGAAGGCAGCACCAACTGCACGGGCCCGGCTTTGGGGTTCGATTCAAAATACTGGATGATCCGGATGCACTTTGCCAGATCTTTGCGGGCTATTGCCGCCTGCAGCTCAAATACATTAAACTCTTTGCTCACTCCCACATACTCCTCTATATCCTCTTCGGTAATATTTTTCCGCTTGCCAAGATTGACAGAAATTTTTTCTATCTCGTTATCAATTCTTGTCAGGTCATTACCGATATGGTCAACCAGCAGGGCCAGGGCTTTGGGGGCAAGCGACAGCCCGCGGGATGCGGCCAACTGCTGCGTCCATTCAGGCAACTGGCTTTCGTACATTTTTTTGGTACTGATAAAAACCGCTTTTTCTTTCAGCAGCCGGGCAAACTTTGAGCGGCCATCCACTTTTTTGTCGCGGTAAGCCACTACAAACACGGTAGTGGGCGAAGGGCTTTGTATATAGGCTTCTAGCTTTTCAATATCCTTCATTTGCTGAGCCTCCTTCAGCAATACCACCTGCCTTTCGGCAAACATAGGATAGCGGCGGCAGGCATTTATGATATCGGCCCAGCCAGTATCCCGGCCGTATAAAACCGTCAGGTTGAACGAAGCTTCACTCTCCGGTAAAATTTTTTTCTCCGCATAATCCATCGCTTTGTCCAGGTAGTATTCTTCTTCTCCCTCCAGCCAGTATACCGGCTTAAACAGCCCTTTCTGCCATTCGGCTATGATTTTTTCTACTGCCATAAAAAGCTAAGGTACAAGGATTAAGCAAGTAAATTTTCACAACCCCTGAAAAAATCTCACGAAGAAATACTTTTTCTGGCACGGTTTTCGGAATTGACCGGGCGACAGTTTGAAATGAAGGTCGGTGCTAACCCAAAATAGCACATTGCTATTACAAGTAAACCTAACTATAACTAATTAAAACCCCGTAGTATGGCAAACACGAATTATCCATCAGCTACCCCGGAAAATCAATATCCGGCTCCGCAAAAACGAAGTAATAAGAACCTGCTAATCGGCCTCCTGGCTGCCGGACTTGTTGGCACCTGGGGCTATATGCTCTGGAACAACAATAAATCAGCCGCTGACGATAAGGAGAAAGAACAGATCAGCCAGTCGTACATGACCCAGCGTGATTCGCTGAAGCTGATGTATGATGAAGCAGAAATGCGCCTTGACTCTATCACCGGCGCTAACAACAACCTGCAGGGCGAAAAAACAACTTTGCAAAAGCAAATTGATGCCAACAAAGCTGAGATCAGGAGAATCCTGAACGATAAAAACGCTACTGCCGCTGACCTGAAAAAAGCACAGGGACTGATTGCCAGCCTGAACAACCAGATTGCCAGCCTGGAAGCAGAAGTATCCCGCCTGACTGGTGAAAACCAGGAGCTGACAGCTAATAATGTACAGCTTAGCTCAGAAAAGCAGGTGCTGGAGCAAAACCTGCAAACAACCACTACTGAAAAAGAAGCCCTGGCCGAAGTAGTGGACGTAGGGTCAACATTCAGCGCCTCCAATATTCAGATCACTCCGGTGAATGAAAAAAAGAACGGCAAAGAGAAAACAACCACTACCGCCAAGCGTGTGGACAAGCTGGTAGTTTCATTTGATGTAGAGAACAGGATTGCCAAATCCGGCCCTGCCGATATGTACATCGTGGTAACAGCACCAAACGGGCAGGTGGTTTCATCTGCTGACCAGGGCGGTGGCAACTTCACCACCCGTGCAGATGGTGACCGTCCTTTTACCAGCCGTATCCCGGTTGAGTATGAGCAGGGTACCCGCAAATCGCTTAGCTTCCCCATTCGCCAGGAAGATTTTGAAAGGGGTGATTATAAAATTGAAGTCTATCACAACGGATTTAAGATAGGCGAAGGCGTAAGAACGCTGAAAAAAGGTGGTTTATTCGGTTAAAAGCAGTTGCTGCTCACAGCAACACAACCGTCTCACTCTTTTGAGTGAGGCGGTTTTTTTTACCCGGCCATTTCCCGGTACAGGCCGGCCACAGCCGCCCCCCGCTCCGGAGGGTTTGATTTCCCGGGTTTAATTTCTATCTTGTCAGGCACGAAAGCCACCTGCGTGTATGAAAGATTTTAAATCATTGCTCCTGATCCTGCTTGCTGCCGGGCTTACCGGCACCTGGGTATATCATTTGTACGATAAAAACAACTACAGCAAGCAGCGGAAAGAAATACTGGTGCAGGATGCTGCCGCCATAGCCGATGCCGTCAGGGACTCCCTGTCCAGCATCTATACCTCCACCATACGGGGGCTGGATGAGCAACTGGCTTTTTCCTCCGGCCGGGCAGACTCTATGCAGCAAAAGCTGGATACCCGGCTCCTGGAAATAAGCCGCCTGAAAAAAGAGATCGGCGGCATCTTAAATAAGACAGGTACATCTGCCGCCGATATACAGTCGGCCCGTCAAAAGATATCGGAGCTGCAGCGGCGTATAGAAGAGCTGCGCCAGCAGAATGTTTCTATGGAAGAAGAAAAAAAGCAACTGGGCTCTTTACTGGATCAGATCAGCCGCAACGCCGACAGCCTGCAGCAAAACGTAGTGTCCCTGCGTGACGAAAACAATGCGCTGAAGGAAAAAGTCAATGCCGCCTCAATATTTATGGCCTCCGGGCTCAGCCTGGTAGCTGTCAATACGCAGGGCAGCAGGGAAAGCACCACCAGCACCGCTAAGAAAGCGGATAAGTTTATCGTTTCCTTTGAAGTGCAAAATAACCTGTCGGATATCAGCAATGCCGAAGTGCATACGATCATTATACAGCCGGACGGGCAGGTACTGCAGCAACCCGAACTCAACTCCAGCAGCTTTGACACTAAGCGGGAAGGAGTGAAAAAGTATACCCGTGCCGTACGCTTTGACTATGAAAAGGAAGAACGGAAAAATATTTCTTTCACCATCACACCTGCTGCTTTTCAAAAAGGCAACTACAGGCTCCAGCTCTGGCACCGGGGGCTGATGATAAGCGAGGTTTATTCAGGGTTAAAATAATTGCTTTATAACATATCGTATTGTGCTGGTAATTTTAATATGCTACACTACCTGTTTTATCTGAACCATACAAGGCAGAGAAGGCATACAAGAAAGCCTGACATATCTTGCAGACCTTGTATGGTTAATATGTATCCGCAGCCTGATGATTACACGCCTGAAAGGCAGGCATGTTCATAGCGCAACACATTATTTTATAAAAACAGCGGCTGAACATAATGTTCAGCCGCTGTCAAATTAGTTATCCAGGTGTGAAAAGGTCTCCTCCTGAATTTATTATTGTGGCCTTAATACCTGGTCAATTTTGTGCAGCGCTCCATTAATATAATGCTGGTCACTGCTACCATTACCTAAGGCAGGGTTAAGTGCAATATTAGATGCTGTAGGGTTAGCTGCGCCCTTTACTGTAGCAGCTGTAACACCCGACATACCAAACGTAGCCTGCAGGCTTACACCGGGGTGGGCCGGTATAGCACCATTCAGTAAAGTGGGAACAGCGGTAGCAGTGGTGGGCAGGTTTACAGTAAATGCACGATTCCCCAATATGTGATACACTACCATGCCTTTTACAGTTGTAGGTGTTAATACCGAAGCAAGGGCGGGATTTGTAAACACACCCGGGGTAGAAGCGAGTGCAGTAGCCTGTGCAAGTGCCAAAGCTGGTGCCTGTGCAGCAGCATCTTCCGGAGTGGCTCCTCCTAAAATGAGCTGCTGAGTAATAATCGGAATCAGCGCCTGAGTTATCTGTCCCGTTAATAATTGCTGAAAAGCAAGATTGGATGGAGCAAAAACCGTCAGGTTAGCTACAGCATTTTTCAAAGCGTTCTCTACTGTTTTTGCAGGATCGCCTTCATCGCCCCGTTGTATCGCTGCAGCCAGATAAGTAAGATCCGGATCAGTAGCTATACGCTGCCACAGCACCTGGGAAGGAGGCAGCAGGGCTACTACCCCCAGCTTGTGCATAGTGCCATTTGCCAGGGCAATATCTGCCTGCGTCACCGGCATATAATTAGCAAATACCACAGGCCCCTGCTTGCCCAAGAAGACCGGCATACGTACTCCGGGAGGAACCGCAGCCGAAGGTGC
>DAOLFO010000260.1:0-4824 GCA_035326305.1 Chitinophagaceae bacterium | reverse complement strand
AGCACAGATAATGCATGAATGAGTCGCCAAACAACTATTTGCTTAGTTCATTTCGCAGCCGGGTCTCGCAACTTCGCTATGTGTGCGGGGTGGGCCCGGCGCAACTTATATAGATGCTACGCCATATTTAAGTGTTTAATATCCCGCCCTTTTCGCTTTATCATGTTGAATTTTTTGGCTTCTATTGAGATGTTTTTCAGCAAACGCTCAGGATAAAGCTGGCTCATCCATTATACTGCCATTTCTTTTGCAATGATCTTTATCCGCTCAAAAGAAACCACCACCGGCTCAACCTGCCTTTTAATTTACTCAAAATAACCGCCACCCGCCCTGCCGCCGGCATAGCTTCGCATTTCATTATTAAAAAACCATTGACACAATGAAAAAGAACTTTCTATTGCTGGCAACAGCCTTCCTGGCAAGCAGCTGCTATACCATTGCACAAACATCACCCGGAAATAAAGTTAGGTACGGCATCAGGGCAGGTATCAATGTGGCTTCATTCAGCACAAGCAGCGAACGTAAAGCAGACGATAAGGAAGAGGGTTACAAATCGAAGCCCGTTGTTTCTTTTCATCTTGGCGGTTATGCGGATTATGCCCTTTCAAAAAACTTTTCCATACAGGCCGGGCTTTCGCTGAGCGGTAAGGGGGGCAAGTCCGCCTGGTCAGAAGATGACCTTGATGGCAGCGCTTCCGGAGAGGGCAGCTTTAAAGAAAGCCTGCTGTACCTGGAAGTGCCTGTAAATGCCATATACAGGAGCGGCAGCTTTTACTTTGGCGCCGGGCCCTGCCTGGGCTTTGCTTTATCCGGCAAATGGAAAGAGTCATACGAATATAACCTGGGCAATGGTGATACCGAAAGTGGTACGGAATCAGGAAAAATTGAATTTAGCGGCGAAGACGGCTACTTCAAGCGGGCTGATTTTGGTGTTAATTTTTTAGCAGGATACCAGCTAAACAATAATATAAGCCTGGCGGCCGGCTACGGGCTTGGTCTCCCCAATTTATTTAAAACGGATGATGCGGAAGCCCGTAAATATTGGGCCTTTAAGAACAGGGTGTTTTCGGTTTCGGTGAGCTATTCATTTTAGCGTGATCAGCATTTATTCCCGCTTCGGCAGAGGGCCCGCAAATATTCCGTTTGCGGGCTTTCATAATTTTGGATAATACGGCTTAAAAAAACAAACTGCTTTAAGCTTACTTTATAACCGGTATTGCCATTCCCGCGGGCAGCAATAAGCAGTGAGCTGGCCTCTCCTTATCTTTGCGGGCATTCTATATGACATCTTCCCGGCAGATTTATACAGGCATCGGTCTTGCATTGCTTACCGTGATCATCTGGTCAGGCAATTTTGTAGTGGCACGCAGCGTCATCCGGCAAATATCGCCGGTAACACTGGCTTTCTTTCGCTGGGCTACGGCTTCGGTCATTATCCTTCCCTTTGCCTGGCAGTATTGCCGCCGCGACTGGCCGGCCATCCGCCAGTCAGCCACCTACCTGTTGCTGACCGCCCTTTTTGGCATTACCCTTTTCAATACATTTATATATGCCGGCGGGCATTATACTACGGCTATTAACCTGGCGCTGGTGGGTACTACCGCTTCTCCCATCATAGCCCTGGTACTGGCCCGTATATTCCTTAAAGAAAAAATTGGCTGGTTCAAGCTGACCGGGCTCATCCTGTGTATTGCCGGTGTATTGTTCCTGCTGTCACAGGGATCATGGGATCGGCTGAGGCATTTTCATTTCACCACCGGCGACAAGTGGGTGCTGCTGGGAGCGCTTTGCTTTGCCATCTATACCGTGCTGGTGCGAAAAAAACCAAAAGCGATCAGCGGTGTCAGTTTTGTTTGTGTGCTTTTTTGCATGGGCACATTGCTGCTGCTGCCGGCTTACCTGTGGGAGGCACAGCATGCTGCACCGGTGGTATGGGATACTGATTTGGCACTTATCATCCTTTACCTGGGGCTGGGGGCATCAGTCATTTGTTATTTGTGCTGGAACATAGCGATACGCCACCTGGGTGCGGGCCGTACGGCCCTGTTCGGAAATTTAATCCCCATTTTCAGCAGTGCGGAAGCGGCATTGCTGCTGGGTGAAAAGTTTACCTGGCTGCATGTGGTAAGCATGGTGCTGGTTTTTTCAGGTATCCTTATTGCTAATATAAAAGCAGGGAAATAAATCATGTCACCGGCTATTATTTTCATTTGCGGTGTATCGGGTTCGGGCAAAACAACGATAGGGCAGCAGGCAGCCAGAGAAATTGACCTTCCCTTTTTTGATGCAGATGACTTTCACCCTGCTGCCAATAAAGAAAAAATGGCGGCAGGCATACCGCTTACCGATGAGGATCGTATGCCCTGGCTGCAAGCGCTCAACCAGCTTGCAGGGGAGTGCCTGGAGCAGGCAGGTGCTGTTATCGCCTGCTCGGCATTGAAACAATCTTACCGGGACAAGCTTGCGCAGGGAATTACAGCCCCGCTATACTGGGTATGGCTGTATGGTGAGCAGGGGTTGATTGAAAAACGAATGCGCCAGCGGTCAGCACATTTTATGCCGGCATCCCTGCTGGCTTCACAATTGAGCATCGCTGAGCCGCCATTTCATGCCATTCATATAAATATTAGTCAGCCTGTACAGGAAATAACTGCAAGTGTCGTCAGATACGTCACAGGTGGTTAGAGTTTAGCAAAATTATAACAGCTTCTGAATAGCTTATTAACAGGGAGTTTCAGGACTGGCAGCAGGATGCAAATATTTATCAGCGCATCAATCGGCTCATGCTCCGGCCTTTATAAGCTACCTTTGCCGGATTCAGCTATAAGCAAGTACGATAACAGCATTACTGCCCTGATTTTTAGTATTAAACGAATATAACAGACCGCACAGACATGAAGAGCTTTTATTTTTTACTGTTCACTTTTTTTGCTTTTACAACATTATCAGCCCAGGAAGAGCAGGAGGCTATAAGAGATAATGACCCGGGCAGGCTGCAGGTAAAAACCAGCAAGCTGTTTGGCAAGCTGATAGACAGCCGCAGCATGAAAGGATTGGACGCAGCTTCTGCCCAGCTATACATAGTACGCGGAGCCGGGTTGGAAGACAGCCTGGTCAGGGGCATGCTCACTAAGTCAAACGGTGATTTTTTATTTACAGGCATTCCTGCCGATAGCTTCCGCCTTGTTTTTTCTGCATTGGGTTATGAGGAAATGGAAATACGGCTAAGCCTTTCAGCCGGATCAAATGCAGATCCCCGCTTTTTTGAAAAAGACCTGGGCAACCTGCTCCTTATGCCCGCCGTAAAAGAGCTGGGCAATGTAGTGGTTACCGCTTCACGCCCGGCTATGGAGCTGGGAGTGGACCGTAAAATATTCAACGCATCCCGCAGCATGGTGGCTACCGGCGGCACTGCCGTGGACCTGATGAAAAATATCCCTTCCGTATCAGTAGATGTGGAAGGCAATGTACAACTGCGCAACAGTACACCGCAGATATTTGTGGATGGCCGCCCCACTATTCTTACACTTGACCAGATACCGGCTGATAATATTGACAAGGTAGAGCTGATCACCAATCCCTCTGCCCGCTTTGATGCAGCCAGTTCCGGCGGTATCATCAATATTGTATTGAAAAAAAATAAACGCATTGGCCTGAACGGGATCGCTACCATAGGCGCAGGTGTGCCGCATATTGCCAATGGCAACCTGAACCTGAATATGCGGGAAGGAAAATTCAACTTCTTCCTGAGCGGCGGGTATAACCAGTCGGGCGGTAAAGCCCGCTCTGAAACCATGAGGCAGAATAAATCGGGCGGAGCCATCACTGATTATTTTAACCAGTACTCTGCCAACGACCGGCGCAGGCGTTTTACTTCGCTCCGTTTTGGCATGGATTATTTCCTGGACAACAGGAACACGATCAGCGTGACACAAAATATCGGCAGGGGCCGCTTCAGCTATGAGGAGGAGCAGCACCAGGATTTTTTAAACAGCGGCAGGGAATTAACGTATTACGGTGAACGTTTTGCTGAAGGAGCTTCGCGGTTTAACCGCAACAGCACAGCGCTTAATTTTACCCATAAATTTCCGCAGGAAGGAAAAGAGCTGCGTGCGGATCTGAATTATAATTATGGAAAAAATTCAGGCAGCTCTTCCATCAATAATTTTTTCTTTAATCCCGATGGTTCGGAATACCAGGTACCTTCCCTGGTAGACAACAGCAATAACGGGAAGAACCGCCAGCTCACTTTCCAGGCCGATTATGTGAACCCGCTGAATGAAAGGGCAAAGATTGAAGGCGGTATCCGCAGCTATCATAATGAAGTAGGCAGCGTTTTCAACGCCTTTGCTGATAACAATGGGGCGCCGCTGAAACTACCGCTGAGCAATAACTATGAATACAAAGAAAGGATCAATGCGCTGTATGTGACCTATTCCAATAAAAATAAAAAAGAGACCTTCTCATACCAGGTGGGATTGCGGGCAGAGCATTCAAAGTTTGATGGGCTGCTGGTTGACAGCGCTTTTAAATTCGGCTACCAGTACCCGAAAAATTTCCGTTCTATCTGGGATGCGCTTTTTCCCAGCCTTTTCCTTACTCAAAAGCTGGGTGAGGATGATGAACTGCAGTTTAACTACTCACGCCGCATACGCCGCCCTAATTTCTGGCAGATCAACCCGTTTGTAGATATCAACGACCCGGCAAATATCCGCCAGGGCAACCCGGCGCTGCGCCCGGAGTTTATCAATTCTTTTGAAATAAATTATTCAAAGAATTACCAGGGAGGCAATTTCCTGGGGGTGCTGTACTGGCGCAATAACC
>DAOLFO010000259.1:0-4828 GCA_035326305.1 Chitinophagaceae bacterium | reverse complement strand
ATTATCATGCAGTTGCGACATGCTCTTCCACCAGTAGGCTTTTATATTTTTTTTCCGCTCGCTGCCCATCTGGCCATAGTCATATACCGCCTGCAGCCCGTCATAGATTTCACTGCTGGGAAAAATAAAGCCATACTCCTTACAATGGGAAATAATCGCCTGGAAACGGCCACCTGCCTGTTCTGCTTTTTTATTCTCTGTTGCCATAGGCCGCAAAGATAACAGATAGGCGGATTAGGCGGAAGCGATCAGGTGTTCGTATCTTTTACAGGGGGCTGTACTTCCGCTATTTTCTCTTTGCATTCGGGCTGTTCCTGCAGGGAATCTTCATTTTCCACCTCTACCTGCTCCACCCATACGGCATAGCTGTTGGGATAAATATTGGAGCCATGGTGAATGGCATATTCCCTGGTAAAAACAGCCCCGAAATAAAGTATGATAGCGGAATAGTATACCCAAAGCAGGATGACAATGACAGAGCCGGCTGCCCCGTAGGCCGACGACATTTTACTCTGGCCCAGGTAAAAACCAATGAGGAAGCGGCCGAGCATAAAAAGGATGGCTGTGGTAAAAGCACCGGCCCTTACATGCTTCCAGCTAATGCGGGCATCCGGCAATACTTTAAAAATAAGCCCGAATAAAAACGAAGTGACGGCAAAGGTGAAGAGGATATTAAATATATAGGCAATCACCACCTGGCTTTCCGGGAATACCTGCGTGAGCCGGCCGATGAGCGCATCCATCAGCCCGTTGATGATCAGCGATACCAGGAGCAGAAAGCCCAGCGAAACAATAATGGAAAAAGACAGCAGCCGGTTGATGATCAGCTTCAGCCAGCCTTTCCCCTTTTTGGGCCTGGCCTTTAGCCGCCATACCTGGTTGATGGAGTCCTGTATTTCTCCAAAAACACTGGTGGCACCGATGACGAGTGTGGCCAAACCTACTATCGTGGCAAAGCCGCTTTCAGCAGATAGTGTTGCATTACGGATAGTCTGCTGTATCTGCAGGGCGGCATCCCTGCCCACCAGGCCGGCTATCTGCCCGTATACGGTACCTTCCACCGCATCCTGCCCCAGGAAGATATCGCTGACCCAAATGATAATGATGATGAGGCCGGGCAATGAAAAAATGGTGTAATAGGCCAGGGCTGCGCTCAGCTTCATCACCCGGTTGGCAAAAAAATCAGCAAATGAGGCTTTGAGTATGGTCCAGGTTGTTTTGAGGGGCATATAAACAAAGAGTGAAAAAAACTATGCCAGTTCCGGCGGTGGGTGAAAGTTAAAAACCGGGTTTTAAGTTTTGAGTTTTGGGTTCTATAGTTTTTCATTATCCCTGTGCCGTTCTGCATCCCGCTTTGTTTTTTTCTCCATATTTTTTTCCAGGGCTGCTGCCAGGTCGGTGCCGGTTTGATTGGCCAGGCAAAGCAATACCCATAATACATCGGCCATTTCATCGGCCAGCCAGGCGCGGGCCGTTTCCCCATCGGGCGGGGCTGCTTCTTTTTTATACGATTGCTCACCGTACTGCCGGGACAGGTGGCGGGCCAGTTCCCCCACCTCTTCACTCAGGATGGCCATATTGGTAAGCGGTGCAAAATAGCGCACTCCTGTACTGTTAATCCATTTGTCTACCTGCTCCTGGGCTTCCCGGATAGTCATAACATAAATTTTTGATTACCTGTGCAATTTAGCATGATTATTGACGTTATGCACATCCTATCCACATTTTCCGACCCTTTTAAAGCCAGATTGACCTGTCCGGGCACCACCATTTGTAATCAGGAAAACCATATACTGTGAGCAGAACCATCATCCGCGGCTTTTTTGCCATTGCCATCATTGCCGGCCTTTCCTTTTTGGCCCAGGCCCAGCCGGAGCATAAGCCGGGCAGCGAAAAGCCCAAACCCTACCGGATACTGACCGCCGGGCGGCAAATCACGGTAAAAACCACGCAGCCCATCCACAACCTGATGGTATGGACAGCAGGCGGCCACCGCATACTGGAGCAAAAGAATATTGATGCGGGCAACTATGTATTCCGGGTGGATGTGAAGGAAAAAGTATTCTTCGTCATGATACGGCTCCGGGATGGAAAAGTCTTTTCGGAAAAAATAGGGGTGCAGTAATGCGGAAAGCACCGGTACCAGGTATTTCCATTATCGCTGTGCAAAGTTTTCAAATCGGCTTGTCCTGTGCTCTTACCAAACTCCAATGATAAATTGTCATCCTGCTAACTAATAAGACTGTGATAGATAATATCATAAATTTGGCACCTGTATATCATTTTAAATAAGCCGGCACTTCAAGAAAAGGCACAGCCAAACAAATTAAAGTTACACTTGTCAATGGTGCTTTGTAATGGCATTGCGCCTGTCAGATCAAAATTCCGGAGCATTTTAAATGCAAAAGAAGAAACCGCTGAATGGATTTGTGTAATGACACATTTAACCCCGGTAAAAGAAGGCGGATGAAACAAATTCATTTTTTAAGGCGCTTTGCCTTATCATTACCCGGGACTACCGAAGCCCCGCATTTTGAAAAAACTTCATTCAGGGTGAAGAAAAAGATTTTTGCCACCTATGATGAGAAGCACAACAGGGCTTGCTTAAAGCTCTCAGAAATTGACCAAAATGTTTTTTCAACTATTGACAAAACAGTGATATACCCCGTTCCCAACAAGTGGGGCAGGCAGGGCTGGACATTTATAGAACTTGACAGGCTGGACAACCAGATTTTACAGGATGCGCTGCAAACCGCGTACACAGGTGTTGCACCAAAGAAACCTTCAAAACCAGGTGGTAACGTCTGACAAAGGATGGTGAGCCGCTGATAACGGGTGAAGTGATTTTTACAGTTGCAAACAACACCGGGGCATACTGCAGGAAAAGAAAAAATGCTGCTGCCTGCTATTTTGCAGCAATTGTAGTAACTTAACCCAACACTTCATACCAAAACCATCTATATGCAGGAACTGATCATCAACCTTCTCTCCGGCGTTGCAGGGGGCAATGCCGCCGGCGGTCTGCTGAAAAAGCTCAACATGGGCCCCATCTGGAATACAATCACCGGGCTGATCGGGGGCTTTGGCGGTGGCCAGTTGCTAAGCGCACTCAATACGGGCGGCGATACCAACAGCATCCTTACCCAGGTACTGTCAGGACTGGGCGGCGGCGGCATCCTTACAGCCATTGTGGGCTTTATTAAAAAGCAGGTAAGCAAGTAAACCAGTATAGCCGGAAAGGAATACCGCTGTACTAATTCTAAACGGGAAGCAGGCAACTGTATCCTGCAGGGGAATTATTGTGCCTGTAAGGCCTATATGTATGTAAAATCTTACTATCTCCCGGCTTAATAAACACTGTTACGCTTAGCCCTGAAACCGGCTTCAGCCATCTGACTCTCTATATTATTATTCACTGTTTCTCCTTACATATTTTTGTAAGTCATTAGTTATTATACTCTTGTGAGAGCTTAAAAAACGAATCTGTGCTTAGGGAGTGCTTAGTGTGTGCTTATACCGTGCCTTATCTATACCTGACGGGTGAAAGAGAGCAGATAAAGGGTACCGGGAACAGTAAGAGAGCCTGAGACTAATCTGGCAGTGCGGAATAATAGTACATTCCTCCCTGTTGTGCACAGAGCGTCCGCTATTCTTATTCCCTGCTCTTTGTATCTATCCATATTGTTACGGGGCCATCATTTATCAAAGCCACTTTCATATCAGCGCCGAAAATCCCGGTCTGTACTGGTTTTCCCAGTTCGTCACCAAGCCTGCTGACAAACCGCTCATAGACCGGAATGGCTGTCTCCGGCTTGCTGGCTCTTATGTAAGAGGGGCGGTTCCCTTTTTTAGTAGCCGCATGCAGGGTAAACTGGCTTACTACCAGTATCCCGCCACCGGTGTCTCTTACCGAAAGGTTCATCACCCCATCCGCATCATCAAAAATCCGCATGTTCACAATCTTGTTGCACAGCCAGTCAATATCCTCTTCATTATCGGCATCTTCTATTCCCACCAGTACGAGGAGGCCTTTATCAATATGACCATGCACCTGCCCGCTGATGGTCACGCTGCTTTCTGATACCCGTTGTATTACTGCCCGCATGGTATGAAGGTAAGGAGAGGAGCCAAAATTATTCCCTGCCCCCAACTTTAAACCTTAAACTTTAAACTTCTTAAACCTCTCAAATCCACTCCTTCCGTAATTTTACACCCTTATGATTGACCTGCACAGCGAAATAGTGATGCAGACCACCCGCAGCGGCGGCAAGGGAGGGCAAAATGTGAACAAGGTGGAAACCGCCGTGATTGGCTCATGGCCGGTCATGGAAAGCCGCCTGATAAGTGATGAGCAAAAGAACATGGTGCTGCAAAAATTGTCCAACCGCATCTCAACAGAGGGATACCTGCAGGTAAAATCGCAAACCCACCGCACCCAACTGGCTAATAAGGAAGAAGTCATTAAAAAAATAAATGCGCTGGTGGCACAGGCCTTGCAAAAGAAAAAAGCCCGTATAGCCACCCGTATCTCCAAAGCTGCGAAAGAAAAGCGGCTGACCGGCAAAAAGATAAAATCCACTATCAAGGCTGGGCGGCAGAAATGGCGCGGGGAAGATTAATGCGGAGGTCAGCGGCCGGAAATCGAGAACCGGCGTGACGTACATCATACATCGTACTTCGTACATCTTGTAAATCGGCAATGGTGAATCGTCAATCGAATGACGGAACCACAGCCGGCAAGCTATTCGTAAATCTGCAATCGGAATTCGTAATTCGCCATGCCGTACATCTTGCAGCTAACGGCTAACAGCTAATAGCTATTAGTAAA
>DAOLFO010000258.1:0-4839 GCA_035326305.1 Chitinophagaceae bacterium | reverse complement strand
AGCGTACCTGTGGCGGTTTGATATGCGCTGGTAATTTTTCCATCAGCGCCACCTGCGACAGTGCCTGGAAGGCTGCCGTGCGGTAAGTGACCGAACGGCCGAAAGCCGGGTAAGCGCCATCCGGGCCAATTATCCTTTCTAAAAACTCTGCATGGCGGATCATGCGCTTCAGGGCCATATCATAATCTGCCTGTGAAGAAAACTTTTTAGCCGTGGTTATTTCCAGCAGATCGGTAAGCATGGAGTGAATGACATAGGAATTATAGTAGTCCATGCTGAATTTTTCGCCATCCGTATACCAGCTATCGCCGGCATACCATTCTTTCATTTTGCGCAGCGCAAAGTCAATGCGTGAAGGATCATACTCCTCTCCTATCTTCATCAGAAACCCTTCGTTAATCCCGGCAAAAAGCAGCCAGTTATTATAAGCGCCTTTCCGGTTGCGCAATGATTTAAACTCTTCAATAAATCTTTTTTTGGTCAGAGAGTCAAGCGGATACCACAGCGCCTGCGGCGCCCGGATAAAAGCATGTGCCATATATGCTGCATCTACAATCGGCTGCGCTTCCGTACGGAAATTGAGATAGTCTGCATGCTCCGGGTTCACTGCATTCGCCAATCCTTTCAGCGCCTCACTTCGCATCAGCTTCCGCACTTTTCCTTCTTCCGTATCATCATCGGGCAGGGCCAGCCAGGGTGCCAGCCCGGCCATGGTGCGGCCCACCGCTTCAAGGTAGGTTACTTTCTTTACCGGCAGGTAATATTGCGGCCCCAGCTCCAGCGGCATATTTTGCTTCAGTGTGCCTGCAGCCAGGTTATGCACTACCGGCCAGGCAATTTTATACAAAGCTTTTACCCATTGCTCCCGGTCCTGCTGCCCGGTATTCACAACAGGTATTGATGTTTTTTCAGTATTCTTTTTTCTGCCTGCTTTTTGCGCATCAGCATCAGCTCCTGCCAATAGCAAGAAGGTCAGCGCCAACATTATTTTACTGAAGCTATTCATAGCAATAAGATCAATGGTTTGAGGTTAGATACCATTTGTTGTACCGCAGCAATGCTTCCAGGAAATAATAATCCGCATATACCAGCGGCACATCTATTTCCGAATCGTGCGGGATGCTGCCCACACTGTGCATCAGCAGAAAGTTGCCGTTTTCACCGGCCGGCGCCCGGTATTTTTCACCGGCCAGCGACTGCAGCATTTGTACGGCCATATCCTTATACGCTTCCTTTTTTTCCGGCACAAATGCTGCCAGCTCCAGCAGGGCAGAAGCTGTGATGGCAGCGGCAGAGGCATCGCGGTATTTTTCTTTTACATTTTTTGTATTTGCTTTTATCCCCGGCTCATACCCGGCTTCGCCGGCATTAAAGTCCCAATAAGGTATTTTATCCTCCGGCAGGTTTTTATGCTGAATAAAAAAATCTGCCATGCCTTTTGCTGTTTTTAAAAAACGTTCATCCTTTGTTTCGCGGTAGGCCATGGTAAATCCATAAATGCCCCAGGCCTGGCCGCGGGCCCAGGTGGAATTATCTGCATAGCCCTGCGCAGTTTCCCTTGCGGTTACCTGGCCGGTAAGCGTATCATAGCACACTACATGATAGCTGCCGTAGTCTTCACGGATCTGATTTTTCATCGTATTCAGTGCATGTGTGATGGCGATATGCCGAAAGCTGGTATCACCACTTATTTTTGAGGCAAAGAACAGCAATTCCAGGTTCATCATATTATCAATGATCACCGGGAAGGAATACGTTTTATCGCCATGCCAGGACTTAAATACATTCCACGAACGGATAGTGCCCGTCACCGGATTAAAACGGGTACTAAGTGACCGGGCTGACTGTATCAGCAGGTTTTTATAGGCTTCATTGCCCGTCAGGCGGTATGCATTTCCGTAGCTGCAGTATACCATAAAGCCCAGATCGTGATGTTCGGTAAAGTTTTGCAGCGGCTCCAGTTGCTCCGTCCACTCAGTGGCGGCGGCCTTCAGCGTTTCATCGTGCGTGTACTCAAACGCATACCACAGGCTACCCGGAAAAAAACCGGGCGTCCAGTCATACATGCTGGTAGTGACCAGCTTGCCTTTTTTATTGATTGTACGCGGAAATTTTTTTTGATCTGCCTTTACTTCCTTCAGCATATTTTTAAGCTGTGTGCCGGCATACCGGAAATTATCCTCTACAAAGCTGTCCGCACTTTTTGTACGGCAAAAAGAAAAATTAAGTACAGACAAAATAACAGGTAGCCAAAAAACTCGTTTCATTACATTCTGATTTAAAAAAAATATTTCCCGGTTTCTATTTAGTAATGGTAAAAACATAGCGGCTTTTCAACGCCGGCTTCTTTACCCGCAGGGCAAGGCGGTACAGCTTATCTCCCCACACGTTCGACAGCCGGGTATCTGTTTGCGGCACCACTTCCGCCAGTGCGGTAAGCAGGGCCGCATCGTACTGTAAGGTGATGCTGGTGTTTTCTTTTTTTAATACCACTTTTCCGGGGTCGCTGATATCCGGCTCGGCCCATGTCATAAAATAAAAAACCGTGGTATCCTTTGTTGCCGTCAGCGCTGCCTGGTCCTCTATGCGCAATCCTTTTTCTGAAAGGGTGTAGGTGCGCACCCATTTTTTTACAGCGGCTTCTTCCCCGTATGCGCCGCTGATGTCAAGGCTGAACTGTTTTTTGCCTGCATTAAACAGCACATCGGCCGCCCGGTATTTTGCACCATACACCTGCGCCTGCCCGTTGATCAGCGGCAGGTTATGATAGTTGCTCTGCATGGTCCAGATGGTATAGCGCTCACTGCTGAAAGTTTGACGGGTATAGGTGCCAACCCCGGCATCTATTAACACAGGCACTTCATCAGCATACAGCGAAAAGCTGCCCACATCATTATGGTTATGGCTTTCATTATTAAAGCCGCCTTTGGCGGCAAAGAAAAAGCCGCTGTTTGTTTTCATATAGCAAAACTGCGTTTGCGGATACCAGGTATACATAGCAGATGGCATAGCAGGTTTTGCCTGCTGCAGCTCCGGGTGAAAGCGGATATTTTCCAGGGTGCGGAAAAAATCCCTGCCGGCCTGTATATTATCCTTATGGCCGTTGGCCAAAAGCTGCGCAGCAAATGACTGCATTTCGGTACTGCTTACCGCTTTGCCATAGCGATAGATCAATCCTGCATCGCCGCCGCCTTTTGCAGAGGCATCGGCAAAGTTGACCACCCATCCTTTGCCCACATAGCTGCGGGAAATATATTCGCCCATATCTTTTATCATGGGCTTATCAAAAATGCTGATGCGGCCTGCCGTAGCATAACTAAGCAATTGAAGGTAGTCATACAGCTTACCGGCCGCATGCCCCCAGTAGGAAGGGCCTTCCTCGCAGGCGCCGTCTTCTTTTACATAGTTGATAAATTTATCTGTACTCTGCATGGTACGGTATACAGCGGCAGCCAGGCTGTCCTTATTTTTTTCTATTAATAAAAAACAGGTCAGCACATTGAAGTTACACCAGGGATTCCAGTTATTGACCAGCTGCCCCGGCTTGTCCTGCAGTGCCTGCCACCAGTAATCGCTTCTTGCCATGTATGGCTGCAGTATGCGCTCACGAATGGCCTGCTCCAGCCTGCGGGAAATAACAGGATTTACCTTGTCCCATTCCTGCCGGAAAAAGTAAAGGGCCCAGGACAGCAGTGAACCCACATCACCGGAAGTAAGGTCAATAATATGCTCTGCCGGATCGGGGAGGTTCCTTCTTGTTTTCTGTACCGGCAGGTGTGCAGATAATACCCACGATGGCATATCGCAGGCATACCACACTCCATTTATAATCTGGTCTGTAAACCTTCCTTTGCCCTCTGCCAGCTCTGCCATTATCAATTGGCTGAGCGCAGTATTATTATCACCAAACGGCTTTTCCATTACCTGCCGGCTACCGCTGCGCTCATACTCCAGGTAGTCTGTAGCCTTCACTACCTGCCAGGTGTATTGCAGCTTCGATTCTCCCTGCTTAACAATACCTTCTTTCAGCTTACCCAGCAGCAAGTCCCACTGCGCCCTGTCTGCATAAGCGGGATATTTTATCCATTCCGGTAAGGGGAGCAGTGCTTCTTTTACCTGCTGCAGTGTGGCTGCATTTTGCAGCAGGTTGCGTGGCTCCTCCGCTTTTGTTTCCCTGTTAAAAACAAAAATGAAAGCAAGGATCGGTATGGCAATAATACGTCGCATGATTTCTCCTGTATTTTCTGCAAAGTAAATAAGACACCCGCATTGTGAAGAGGCGGGTGCTTATTGACTGCTTGCAACTGCTAATGAACCACTGTTTTTATTGAGGCCAGCCCGGGTTTTGTGTCAGGCTGGGGTTTCTTTCTATTTCTACCTGCGGTATAGGCCAGGTATACAGGTAATCGCCGGGCCAGTTATATACGTGTGTATTTTGCCCCCATACCTGTTGTGTGCCATTGCCGGCACCAAAGACGGTATTTTTCCAGGTTTGCCAGCGCAGTTCGTCAAAGTAGTTGATGCCTTCATTGGGAAACTCTACCCGGCGCTCGTTGCGGATACGTTGCGTCATGGCAGCCTTATCAGCCACATAAGTGCCCAGGGATGCATCGGCCTGCTGCAGGGCCGGCATACCTGCCCTTGCCCTTACCTCATTTACTTTGCTGATAGCGCCGGGCACATCATCCATTTCATTCAGCGCTTCGGCCCACATCAGCAGCACATCGGCATAGCGGATGAGCGGGAGATCAACAGGCCCGTAAGCCCGGTTAAGCAGCTCGCTGTTTCCTTCTCCTACAAACTTACGATAGAGATAGTAGAAAAATGTTTGTGTATCTG
>DAOLFO010000007.1:0-26281 GCA_035326305.1 Chitinophagaceae bacterium | reverse complement strand
TTCAAACTGCGGCTCCGGTACCTTTACCGAAATGATGGCGCTGAGCCCTTCACGAAAATCATCACCTTCTATCTCCACTTTGGCTTTTTCAAACAAGCCATTCTTATCGCCATAGCTTTTGAATACACGGGTAAGTGCCCGGCGGAAACCGGCCACATGCGTACCGCCTTCAATAGTGTTGATATTGTTAACGTATGAATAAATGTGCTCGCTGAAGGAATCATTATAATTTAATGCAACATCCACGGCTACATTGGTCGCCGCATCATGTCCCTCTACATACAGGATAGTTGGGATCAGGGCATTCCTGCCGGCAGCTTTGTCCAGCATTTCCACAAACTCCACGATGCCCCCTTCGCTGTAAAAAGTGGTGGAAACGGGATCGCCCTGCTCATCTTTTTCCCGCAGGTCGGTAAGTATAATGCGTATCCGCTTATTCAGGTAAGCCAGCTCACGCAGGCGGCCTTCAAGTATGTCACGATTGTAGGTGGTGGTATGAAAGATGCTGCTATCGGGCCAGAAATGTACACGGGTGCCGGTGCGCTCACTGACACCAATTTCGCGGACGGCATATTGCGGTACACCGATCTTATATTCCTGTTCAAATATTTTTCCTTCCCGCTGCACGGTTACATGCAGATCAGCGCTCAGCGCATTTACGCAGCTTACGCCCACGCCATGCAGGCCACCGGAAACTTTATAAGAGCCTTTGTCAAACTTACCGCCGGCATGCAGCACAGTCATTACCACTTCCAGCGCCGACCGTTTTTCTTTGCTGTGCATGGCTGTGGGTATGCCGCGGCCATCATCTTCTACAGAAATAGAATTGTCTTCGTGTATAGTAACGGTAATGTTTTTTGCATAGCCTGCCAGCGCTTCATCAATGGAGTTGTCCACCACTTCGTATACCAGGTGATGCAGCCCCTTTACGCCAATATCGCCAATGTACATGGCCGGCCGCTTGCGCACCGCCTCTAATCCTTCCAGCACCTGTATGCTATCGGCGCCGTAACCGCCGGATGTAACGGGATTTTTTTCGGTAGTTTCTGTACTCATAAATAGAGCAAATCCTTCATTAAAAAAGTGAAAAAATGGAGACCGGCAAATGTACGAAAAACAGGGCGTTTCAGCGGCCTTTAGCGGCTGAATTTCAGGCGTATTTTATGCACGTATTTATCACAAAAAAAGCATAAAAAAGCCCGTAAAAGGCATGCCTTTTACGGGCGCGGCTGCTACAGGGCACAGGCTCAGGGGCGCTTTACGATTTGTGCCACCAGGTCGGCTTCGGTAGCCACTTTATTGTTTACGTATACGGTGCCTTTCATTTCGCAAATGCCGCGGCGTATAGGGGCCGAAAGCTCCATTTTCAGCAGCATGGTGTCGCCGGGCTTTACCATCTGCTTGAATTTGCAGTTATCTATTTTCAGAAAATAAGTGTCGTACTGTCCTTCACCACTCAGGTTGATGGCCAGTATGCCTCCGCATTGTGCCAGGGCTTCTATCTGAAGCACGCCCGGCATAACAGGATTGCCGGGGAAATGACCGGGGAAAAACCATTCGTTGAACGTGACGTTTTTAACCCCAACGATTTTTGTATCCGTAAGCTCAATGACTTTATCTACCAGTGCAAAAGGGTAGCGGTGAGGCAGTGTTTTTTCAATATACTGCTGGTCATATACAGGTGGCTGCGAAGGATCGTATACCGGCACGTCTTTGGCCAGCCTGTTTTTTTTGATATGCTGCTTGATCTTCCTGGCAAATTCCACGTTGGTGCTGTGGCCCGGCCGGCTGGCTATTATCTTGCCTTTTACCGGGTAGCCTATCAGCGCCAGGTCGCCCACTATATCCAGCAGCTTATGCCTGGCCGGCTCGTTGGGAAAGCGCAGTTCCAGGTTATTGAGATAGCCTTCGCTTTTTACTTCGATACGATCTTTTTTGAAAATCTTTTTTAACCGTTCCATCTCTGCTTCATCCACTTTTTTGTCTACTATCACGATGGCGTTGTTTACATCTCCACCTTTGATCAGGTTGTGCTCCAGCAGCATTTCCAGCTCATGCAGAAAAACAAAAGTGCGGCTGATGGCAATTTCATCTTTGAAGTCCTTCATGCGCTTGAGCTGTGCATGCTGGGTGCCCAGTACCGGCGAATTGAAATCAATAAGGGTGGTGATCTGGTATTCTTTAGCCGGCATAATTACCATCTCCACCCGTTTTACCTCGTCGTGATGGTATATATTTTCATCAATGCTGTACCATACTTTGGCAGCGTCCTGCTCCAGCACGCCTGCTTCCTCTATCAGTTCTACAAAAGGCATGGCGCTGCCGTCCATGATGGGCATTTCGGGGCCGTTGATCTCAATCAGGCAATTGTCAATGCCCATGCCCACCAGCGCTGCCAGCACATGCTCTACGGTAGATACTTTTGCGCCGTTGGCCTCCAGCGTGGTGCCGCGGCTGGTATCCGTTACCAGGTCGCAGTCTGCTTTTATAATAGGCTGGTTGGGCAGGTCAATACGCTGGAACTGCAAGCCAAAGCCGGGGCTGGCCGGCTTCAGTGTCAGGTCGGCCAGGATGCCTGTGTGCAGTCCGGTACCTGAAATGCTGACTTCTTTTCTGATTGTGTGTTGCTTATCCGGGTTAAAGATCGTAGCCATACAGTTGTTACATTGAGAGTGGGGCAAAGATAAGGTTTCAGCGTTAGTAAGCTCCCGGTTAAGCCGCCTGGAAATGACAGCAAAAGCAAAATGTTGTTACCTTCAGCATCAAACCATTTACTGCTATGACAAAGATGATAGCCCGCGGGCCACGCTATCCTGCTATTGATGTATTGCGGGGGCTGGTCATGATCATCATGGCGCTTGACCATGTACGGGATTATTTTCATATAGAAGCCATGACCGGCGATCCGTTGAACCTGGCCACCACCACACCGGCTTTATTTTTTACCCGCTGGATTACGCATTTCTGTGCGCCCGTTTTTGTTTTTCTGTCAGGGCTTTCTGCCGCTATCAGCGGTCAGCGCAAAACCAATGCAGCGCTGAGTGTTTTTTTAATTAAAAGAGGGCTTTGGCTGATAGCGGTAGAACTGCTTGTCATCTCGCTGGCAATTACTTTTAATCCCTTTTATAATCTTTTTATCCTGCAGGTGATCTGGGCTATTGGCTGGAGCATGGTAATACTGGGGCTGCTGATCAGGGTGCCTGTTCGCTGGGTAATCATTATTGCAGGAGCTATCCTGTTTTTCGGGCATAATATTACCGACTATCTGTCCCTGCCGCAAACCGGCACATCTGCTGTGCTATGGAAGCTGCTGATTACATCGCCCGGTGATTTTTTTAGTCTTGGTGCCGGCAGGTTTGTATTGCTGGCGTATGCGGTGCTGCCCTGGACGGGTATTATGATAGCAGGCTATGTGCTGGGCCGGCTGTACCAGCCATCAGTGCAGCAGCAGGTTCGGGTAAAATGGCTGTTCCGTTTGGGAGTGCTTAGCCTTTTACTGTTTTTACTGCTCCGGTTTATTAACCACTACGGGGATCCGGCTCCCTGGTCTGTACAGCAGGATACGGTGTTTACTATTTTATCTTTTATAAATATTACCAAATACCCTGCTTCGCTGCAGTATGCATGTATGACGATTGGTGCAGCGCTTTTGTTATTAGCTGTGTGGGAAAATGCTTCAGGCCGGTTGCTGTCATTCTTCTCTGTTTATGGCCGCGTTCCTTTCTTTTATTATGTGCTGCATTTTTTCCTGGTGCATGCGTTGTGTGTGGTGGCATTTTTCCTGTCGGGCTATGGCCTCAAGGATGCCGCAGACACGAATAGCCCTTTTCTTTTCCGGCCGGTTAATTTTGGTTTCTCCCTGCCATGGGTATATGGTATCTGGCTGCTGGTGATCGTCCTGTTGTATTATCCATGCCGCTGGTATGGCAGGTATAAGCAGGCCCGCCGGCACTGGTGGCTGAGCTACCTGTAAAATAGAAGGAAGCCTGAACAGGAAAAATGGTTAATAATGCGTGGCCTGTTTTATTTGAGCCACACAAAATATATAAGGATGTCTTATATAGTTAACAGCGATTAACCATTAAAGAGTTAAGGTACATTAAGGTTTAACACTTTTGTGTTGTATAGTTAACAGCTATTCCCTGGTGCTATGATTCCCTGCCTGAAATTTGGCATATTCAATAATCCAGCACGATATAGTTTGTCAAATCCTCTTTGTGCCTTTTTTGAATTTTCTTAGCGGTTAACTTTTACTGTAAAGTGCCCGCTGAGCGCACAAAGAAGTCAGCCTGCGTATCAGTTTTGTTTAATAGTACACCCGTTAATAATTACTTCCTGTATACCTGTTCGCCATTTATGAAGGTTTGCAGTACAGTAGCTGCCAGTAATTGTTTTTCGTCAGCCTTCATCAGGTCTGTATCAAGGATGATAAAATCCGCCAGCTTTCCGGCTTCGAGGCTCCCTTTTTCGTTTTCTTCAAAATTGCTTTTTGCTGCCCAGATGGTCATACCACGCAGCGCATCTTCCCGGCTTAACGCATTTTCTGTTTGATAGCCGCCTTCCGGCCATCCTTTTGCATCTTTTCGTATCACTGCGGCATAAAAAGTTTTGAATGGCGAAATGTCTTCCACCGGGAAATCTGTGCCGAGTGGCAGCCAGCCATTTTGCTGCATCAGTTGATTAAAAGCATAAGCGCCTTTTACTCTTTCAGGCCCCAGACGGTCGCCGGCCCAGTACATATCCGAAGTGGCATGGGTGGGCTGTACAGAAGGAATAATGCTGTATTCACCAAAAAGGCGAAAATCTTCCTGGCTGATCACCTGTGCATGTTCTATTCGCCAGCGCTTATCATTTTTTCCTTTCAGGTATTTGGCATAAATATTCAGGATGGTACGGTTGCCGCTGTCGCCAATGGCATGGGTGCACATTTGAAAATTCCGTTGAGCGATCCAGCTTGCCATAGAATCAAAGTGTGCCGGCTGGCTCAATAAAAACCCGCTGTACCCTGGCTTATCGCTGTATGGCTTCAGCAGGCAGGCGCCTCTTGATCCCAGTGCACCATCGCCATATAGCTTGAAGCCGCGTACATGCAGCCGGTCTGTTTTGATAATACCGTTCTTTTCCAGGTAAGCATAGTTGTCGGGTGCATCACCCAGCATGATATACAGGCGCATTTTTAGCTCACCTGCTTCCTGCAGCGACTTTATCTGGTCAACAGATGTGTGATGAAGGCCGCAGTCATCAATAGTGGTGAGGCCCATAGCAAAGCAGTTGCGCTGTGCATCCAGCAGTGCTTCCCGGTATTTTGCTTTATCCGCCACTGGTATGTGGGATGATACAAGGTCAATGGCATTATCTACTAACACACCGGTGAGCTGCATAGCCGGGTTTCTTTCCGGGCTGCTTATTTTTTGCGTAGCTGGCATGGTAAAGATGTCTCCCCCGCTCACTTTATCTCCCGGCTTTACACCTGCTATATCCAGCGCTTTCTGATTGGCAATAGCAGCGTGGCCATCAATGCGGGTAAGCAGTACCGGCCGGTCAGGAAATAATTCATTCAGCTTTTCATTGGTGGGGAATTCTTTTACCGGCCAGTCATTCTGATCCCAGCCGCGGCCGGTCAGCCATTCCCCGGCGGGAAGATCCCGGGCAAAAACTGAAAGGCGCTGCAAAATTTCTTCCCAGCTTTCGGTACCGGTAAGATCGGCTGTTTGCAGCGACAATCCGTAACCCACAAAGTGGGCATGCGCATCAATAAATCCCGGGTAAATATATTTTCCGCCGGCATCTGTTTTTTCCGCCGCATCATACTTCTTTTCCAGCTCTTCCCGGCTACCTGTGGCCAGTACTTTCCCATCTTTTACCAGCATGGCTTCTGCTATGCGAAAAGAATCATCTACGGTATAGATAGTGGTATTATAAATAAGCAGGTCGGCTTTCTGCTTGCCAGTGCAGGCGTAGAGCGACAGGGCAAGCAACCAGGCGGGAATCATTTTTTTCATAAAATGAAAATACAGAAATTGTAAGACCTGTTGAAGTATACTTTAGCGTATGGTACTTTTAGAAGTTATAATTTCGTATTTGCTTTTTATTCCTGCTATTTGAGTATGGAAAACTTAACGCCAGCCTTATTAACAGAATAGTGTCGTACATATAGCTTATACTCCTTCCAGGAACTGGTCTTTTACATAATGCGCCACGGCCCCCAGGTTTTTAGTTTGTTCATATACGGCAAGCTGGCGGTCAGCGCCTGTCCCTTTCTCCAGTATTTTATGCACATGGCTTACACGGTGGCGGCTGCCAAGGTGATCAAGCACCGGATCCAGGAAATCGAGCAGTTCATAAATAAGCCCTCTTGTATTCACTTCCTCTTCCTTGCCAAAATCTATCAGGTAGCCATCTACCCCGTAGCGGCTGGCCCTCCATTTATTTTCATTGAGCAGCGCACGGGAGTACTGGATAAAGTTCAGGTTTTTATGCCGCAGCATATAGATACGGGCACAAATGGCCTGGAATAAAGCAGCAATCGTGATTGTTTCATCCACCGTCATGGGTATATCACAGATGCGAAACTCTACTGTGTTGAAGAATGGATGTACGCGGAGGTCCCACCATATCTTCTTGGCATTATCAATGCAGTTGGTCTTGATCAGCAGCTTCACATAATTATCATACGCTTCAATACTGTCAAAAGCATCGGGTATGCCCGTGCGGGGAAACTTGTCAAATACCTTTGTACGGAAAGATTTATACCCGGTTTGCCTTCCTTCCCAAAACGGGGAATTGGTGCTGAGCGCAAATACGTGTGGTAAAAAATAACGGGTGCTGTTGGCAATATGATTGGCCATTTCACGGCTTTCCATACCCACATGCACATGCAGGCCAAAGATGAGGTTGCTGCGGGCTGCTTCCTGCAGCTCATTCACAATTTCATTATACCGCACATGGTCGGTAATGAGCTGGCTCTCCCAATGGCTGAAAGGATGCGTGCCAGAAGCTCCCATGGCAAAGCCAAGACTTTCGGCAATGCCGCCAATCGTTTTTCGCAGCAGGGACACATCTTTATAAGCTTCATCTACATCGGCACAGATATCGGTGCCTACCTCCACCACAGCCTGGTGCATTTCTGCCTTTACCTTGTCTTTAATAACTTTCTGGCCTTCGTGCACCAGCTTTTGTTCGTGGCTTTTCAGCTCACCGGTCAGTGGATCCATGACCATATACTCTTCTTCCACACCAAGAGTAAAGCCTTTATAGTTAAGCGTCATATATCTATTTGGATGATTAACATCTGTAGCAAACTGGTTCGTAATTTTTTTAAACAAGCGGTGATTTGCTGCTGCTGCGTTTTACATATTCGCCCCAGGTCAGGTTATCGCTATGCCCGTCACTGGCCAGCGCTTTTTCAATGGCATAAGTGGCAGCGGTCTCCACCACCCATTCAAAATTTTCTTCACCTACGCTGGGCCTGTCAGCATCCGGCGCCGGGTTGCAGAAATCAATAGCATAGGGCACACCGTTGCGGAGGGCTAACTCTACAGTATTAAAGTCGTAGCCGAGGTACTTATTGATGCGCAGCACGATGTCGGTCATCTCCTGCAGCTTTTCGGGAGAGGGGGAGAAGTCGGCCACATACCGCAGGTGATGCGGGTTGCGTGGCTCATACGGCATGATGCGGACATATTTACCACCAATACAATAGCAGCGGTAATATTCTTCAAAAACGATCTCTTCCTGCAGCAGCATGACGAGCTGGCCTGTTTCGCTGTGCTTTTGAAAAAATTCTTCAGCGTTCCTGAGCTTGTAAACATGCTTCCATCCGCCGCCGGCAAATGGCTTCATATAGGCAGGAAAGCCTACATAGCTGAAGATAGCATCCCAGTCGAGCGGGTAAGCAAGGTTACTGAATGATTCATCAGAAGTATCATCCGGCAGGTCACGGGAGGGAATGATGGCAGTCTTGGGCACGGGCACTCCCACTTTTGTCATCAGGCAGTTGTTGAAATATTTATCATCGGCGCTCCACCAGAAAGGGTTGTTGATAACGGCAGTACCGGTTACTGCGGCGTTTTTCAGCCAGGTGCGGTAAAAGGGCACATCCTGAGAAATGCGGTCAATGATGACGGCGTAGCCGCTTTCCACCCCCTGTATGGCTTTGTCTATTTTTACAGGTTCTGCTACAATGCCGGGAACATTTTTACTATTGACTCTGGCCACAAACGCTTCAGGGAATGAACGCTCTTTGCCGTGCAGGATGCCGATTTTCTTCATAAACAAAATTTAGTTAATTGAATGGGGAACTGTTATACAGCCTTTTTTAAATAACTGTATAGCTGCTACCAAATTTATTTTTTCAGGCCCATATAAACAAATCCACTATTTGACCATCATCAAAATCCCGGGCTGGTGGCAGCAATACCTGAAATCATTATTTTTGGCGCTATGCAACTGCGGAATGAGACAGCTATCTTTTCGGAAAATACCAGCCTGCCTTCTCTTTTTCTTGAAAGGGATGTTATTGTAGATTTTTTTCTTCCCACACAGGTAGAAAACCCTGCTTCGCTCAGCCTGCTGCTTGTCAATGACGGCCAGAATATGGAAGAGGTGGGCATGGAGAAAATACTGGCAGATCTGTATACTGGCGGCCAAATCCGGCCTTTGCTCTGTGCGGCTGTTCATACCGGGGCACACAGGAAGCTGGAGTATGGTATTGCCTCGCAGGCCGATTACCTGGGCCGTGGCAATAAGGCGGGGGCATATACCCGTTTTATCGTGGAAGAACTATTACCGTTTATTCACACACAGTATAAGGTGCCATCCTTTGCCGACAGGGCGTTTGCCGGTTTTTCACTGGGCGGACTATCTGCACTGGACATCGTGTGGGCTTACCCGGACTTGTTTAGCAGGGCTGGCGTGTTTTCCGGTTCCCTGTGGTGGCGGAGCATGGATCAGGATGACCCGGGTTATGATGATGACCAGCACCGCATCATGCACCAGGTGATCAGGAGAGGAGTGTACCACCAGGGCCAGCAGTTTTTTTTCCAGACAGGTAATATGGACGAAACCAATGACCGCAACAACAACGGGATTATTGACTCCATTGATGATACCCTTGACCTTATCCATGAGTTGGAGTTAAAAGGATATCATAAGGACGAAGCTATTTATTACCTGGAGCTGTCTGATGGCCGCCATGATATGCCTACCTGGGCCCGGGCCTTGCCGGTATTCCTGAAATGGGGATGGGGAGCAGGGCAGGGTATGAGGTGAGTTGTAAGATGTGCGTTTTAGGCACCTATTACTAATTATTAATTTTTAATTGTCAATTCATAATTAGTAATAGACAAACATGGTTGTAGCAGCGCAGGCCCCAAGAGGATAGCGGGTTTTTTAAAAAGGGAAACTGCTTACTGTTCCGAAACTGACAGTTTGCTGCTCTCCGCTTGCCAGGTTTTTGATATTGCAGGCGCCAGACTCCAGCTCACGGGTACCAATAATAGCCACGTAAGGTATATGCTTCTTTTCGGCATATTTAAATTGTTTGTCCATTTTTACCAGGTCTGGATAAAGTTCGGCGGCAATGCCACTGTCACGTAGCTGCTGCACCAGTTCAAACGCTTTGCTGCTTTCGGCTTCTCCCAGGTTAAAAAACAGCACCTGTGTACCGGTATGCACGGTTGCCGGAAAAAGGTTCAGCTCTTCCATGACATCATAAATACGGTCAACACCGAAGGAGATACCTACACCCGGCACATCAGGTACGCCAAACAGGCCGGTAAGGTTGTCATAGCGGCCCCCGCCCCCGATGCTGCCCATCTGCACGCCCTGTGCTTTTATTTCAAAAATGGTTCCGGTGTAATAGTTTAACCCCCGTGCCAGCGTGAGATCGGCCACTACTGTTTTTTGTGTGGCTGCAGGCACGTTGCTGATAATATACTCCAGTTCTGCAATGCCTTCTGTACCCACCGGCTCATTGCCCAGCAGGGTTTTTAATGCTGTGAGCTTTTCAGCAGTGGAGCCCGCCAGTTGCAGGTATTGCTCAATCAGTAAAACCTGGTCGTTGCCAAGCCCGCGCTGTGCCAGTTCTTCTTTTACTTTTTCCAGGCCAATTTTATCCAGCTTGTCAATAGCAATGGTAATATCGGTCAGTTTTTCAATGCTGCCGCAGCGCAGGGCTAATGCTGCCAGTATTTTCCTGTTGTTTAGTCTTATTTGTACAGGGATGCCGAGTTTTGAAAATGCAGAAGCATAAATCAGGGTTAGCTCCACTTCATTTACCAGTGATCGGCTGCCTACCACATCGGCATCGCACTGGTAAAATTCCCGGTACCGGCCTTTCTGTGGCCTGTCGGCCCGCCACACCGGCTGCACCTGGTAGCGTTTAAAAGGGAAAGCCAGTTGTGCATGGTTCATGGCCACATAGCGGGCAAAGGGGATGGTCAGATCATAGCGCAGCGCTCTTTCTGTCAGGTTTTTATCCGTTTTGCCGGCCAGTGCCTGTTCAAAAGCGGCACTGGCTTTTGCCGTGTTCTTAGGGTCAGACAGGCCGTTATTCAGTATTTTAAAGATCAGCTTATCACCTTCTTCGCCATACTTGCCCATCAGGGTTTCTATATTTTCCATGGCTGGCGTTTCCAGCGGCTGAAACCCGTATAGTTCAAATACAGTTTTGATTGTATGGAGGATATAATTCCGCTTGCGGACAACTTCAGGTCCAAAATCCCTGGTGCCTTGCGGCAGGCTGACGGTTACTTTTGCCATTTGCTGGGTTAAACAGTTGCAGTGTTGCGGTGCACACCATATTTTTTGACAATGTGGTCACAGGCTTCATCAATCATGCGGTATACTTCATGATAGCCGGGCTCCGGCCCGTACCAGGGGTCGGGTACATCCATTTCGCTGCCGGGATGCAGTTCATCCAGCAGCAGGGCGGTTTTTGAAGGGTTGAATTTTTTACCGGATATACGCCGCATCTCATCCAGCACATCACCTGCCAGGGCATAGATTTTATCATACCGGTCAAAATCGGCAGCCGTGAACCTCCTGGCCCGCTGGCAACTGATGTCGATCCCGTTGAGCAGGGCTACTTTCTGTGAAAGCGGGTGAGGGGCCTCGCCGGTATGATAGCCGTTTGTGCCGGCGCTTTCCACACTCCACAGTAGGCCGGCCTGCGCGGCTTTTGCCTGTAAAATACCTTCCGCCAGCGGGCTGCGGCAAATATTACCGAGACAAACCATCAAAATTTTCATGGCGCAAAGGTAATATATCCCTATCAGCCGGAAAATGAAGGATATGGATTTATTGCCGCCCGGCATCTCATACTATGTGTGCATTGTATGAGAGGGCAGTATAATTGAGCAAAATCAAAGATTTTGGGATTAAAAAATGATTAATACCTGAATTAGTCAGGCTGCAAAGGAAAAAATTAATAAATTGGCGACTTCGCCGGTAAGGGTGGTTTATATCATGATTGAAGATTACGAAAAGAAGCGGAAAAAGCAGGTATCGTTTATGCGATCTGTTTTTGATTACGGGATCGGCACACTGATACTGGCTGTAGGAGTTTTCCTGGTTATCCGGGACAGGTTTGACCTGGCATTCAATGAGCGCTTTGTGCCCAACTACATGGATAAGGTGTTTGGCGCCATTTGCATACTGTATGGTGGCTGGCGGATCTACAGGGGGTATAAAAAAAATTATTTCAAATGAGCAGCGGCGCTGTGATTTCCCGTGCCATAAAAGGAATAGTGCTGGCGGGTATGACGGTGTGGTTGCTGGCAGGATGTGAATCCTATTCTGAGAAGAGCAATAAGCTGAAGGATACCCCTGCCAGGGGTGTGATAAATGTAAGTGCGGATGAATCCTTTAAGCCGGTGATAGATGCGCAGGTAATGGTATATGAGGCGGGCAATCCCGGTACAGAAATTAAAGTGACATACAAGCCGGAAGCAGATTGCCTGAGAGATCTTTTAAATGACAGCGTGCGCATGGTGATTGCCACCAGGGGAGTGAGCAGGGCCGAGGAAAATTATATTGTCGATTCGCTGAGGCTTGGCCCGGAAAGCATTACAGTGGCTTATGATGCAGTGGCAGTGATTGTGCACCCGCAGGCAGCCGATTCTTTTTTTACCATGCCGGAGCTAAAAAGAATCCTTACAGGGGAAAATAAAACTTCTTTTGTTCCAGTATTTGACGGGCAACAGGCAACCAGTACGGTACGTTTTATCGTCGATTCTGTATTAAAAGGAGAGAAGCTCCGTACAGATGCCATGGCGGCAAAGAGCAGCTCAGAGGCGATTGATTATGTGATGAAGAATAAAAATGCGCTTGGACTAATAGGTGTTAGCTGGATAGGAAATAAAGAAGATACGGCCCAGGTAAGTTTTTTAAGAAAAGTTAAAATAGCCCGGATAGAGAGTACGGACAGTGCGGGGGCGTATGTGTTGCCGGTGCAGGAAAATATTTATATGCGTTCTTATCCTATGGTACGTGATTTGGTATATACGCTGAAGGAGAACTACAACGGACTGGGAACCGGCTTTGGAAATTTTCTGAAAGGTGAGATTGGGCAACTGGTTTTTAAGAGAGCGTACCTGGTGCCGGCGAAAAGAAATTTTATTCTCCGCCAGGCAAGATTGAACGAATAAGCGCATGGAGTAATTATATTTACAACCCTTAACAAAAAGCGAAAATAAAAATGAAGAAAATCTCTGTCAAATTAGTGATCGCCGCGTTGTTATTTGCCACTGGATTGCAGGCGCAGTCGTTGCAGGATGGTGTGAATGACTATTATGCTGAGCGTTTTAAAAGTGCCAAATCCACCTTTGAAAAATTGATTGCGGCTAATCCTAATAACATAGAGGCTAATTACTGGCTGGGCCAGACCTTTATTGGTATGGAGGATGTGGCGGCTGCAAAGGCACATTATGAAAAAGCATTGCTGGCCAGCGCCAATGCCCCCCTGCTGCTGGTAGGTATGGGCCAGGTGGAGCTGATGCAAAATAAGCCGAGCGAGGCACGCCAGCGTTTCGAAACAGCGCTGACCATGACCCGTGGTAAAAAAAGCGATGACCCGGAAATACAGAATGCCATCGGCAGGGCAATTACCGAAGTGTATTCAGATAAGGAAAAGAAAGGAGATATTAACTGGGCTATACAATTGCTGACCGGTGCTTCTGAGCAAAAGATAAAAAACAAAAGGCTGCTTGCTGAAATTTACCTGAACCTGGCCAATGCCCATCGCAAAGCAAAGCCCGGTGAGGCAGGCGGCATTGCTTTTCAGACCTACCAGCGGGCAATTGAAGAAGACCCGAATTTTCCGGTGCCCTACTACCGCATTGCGCAGCTCTTTAACAGCCAGCGCAACTGGGATTTGTATGAAAAATACCTGAAAGATGCCGTAAGCAAGGACGAGCGGTTTGCTCCTGCCTACTATGATCTGTACAGGTTAGCTCTCCTGGGAAAACGTGATTTTGTTGCTGCTGAAGAATATGCAAAGAAATATAATGCAGGCGCTGACCCTGATCCGCAAAATGATTACCTGCGTATACAAACACTTTGGGCAAAGAAGGATTTTGACCAGGCAATTGCGGGGGCAGAAAATATCATTGCCCAAAATGGTAAGAACGCCAAAGCCCGCAACTATAAATTGATAGCAGATAGCTATCTGCAGAAAAAAGATACGGCAAAAGCAAAACAATATATTGACGAATATTTTGTACGTCAGAAGTCTGAGGAAGTGCTGCCCAATGATTATGAAATGAAAGCGGCTATTTACTCTGTAATACCCGGCCAGGAGGATATAGTGTACAACAGTTACCTGGAAGCTGCCAGGCTGGACACTACCTTAGAAGGTAAAACAGAGATATTGAAAAATGCAGCCACGCTTTTCCGCAACAAGAATATGAGAGAGGTGGAGGGAGATGTACTGACAGAACTGGTAAAACTAAAGTCAAATCCTTCTATCAATGAACTGTATGATGTAATGCGTGCTTATTATTTTGGTGAAGCATATGATAAATCATATGCGGCTGCTATCAAGTTCACTGAAAAGTACCCTGATGAAATATATGGTTGGGAGTTCCGTCATTATAATTCAAAAGTTCTGGATACCGCAAAGGTGGACAGTATCGCCGTTCCTGATGCCATTCAGTTGCTTACTGCAAGCGAAAAAGACACGGTGAAATTTAAAACTCAGTATATCAGGGCCGCCAGCTTCCTGGCTATCGCCTATGCTAATAAGTTAAGTGATCCGGAGAAAGCCATTGAGTACCTGAAAAAATGGCAAAGTATGGATCCTGCTAACAGTGAGAATATCCAGAAAAATATTGATATTCTTTCACAGGCGTTAAAATCTCAGAATAAAACAGGAAGCAGCTCATCTAATAGAACGCAGTCGGGCTCATCATCTTCCGGCGGCTGATTATAAAATTTTAATAAACCGGCATTACAGAAAAAGCCATCCTGCGGGGTGGCTTTTTCTGTAAAAAGTAAAAGCCTAAAATGCAAGGATAATTGATGTTGCTACCTTATTTTTGCCGTTAGGGTAAAAATTATGATCCATTTACTCCAGACAAACGCAGCCGCATCCGGTGCCGGCTCCTACCTGCCGGTCGCAATCCAGCTTATTTTTGCCGTAGGCCTGGTCGCCCTTCTGATGGTGCTAACGCACCTGCTGGGTCCCAAAAGAAAAACTGCTGATAAGCTGCAAACCTTTACCAGCGGTATCGAAAGCCATGGCGATGCACGCCAGCCCATGGCTATCAAGTATTTCCTTACCGCCATTCTTTTTGTGCTTTTTGATGTGGAAGTGATTTTTTTCTATCCTTATGCGGTCAACTTTAAAGAGCTGGGGTGGAGTGGATTCTGGGCCGTTTTGATGTTTGTAGGTTTCTTCCTTTGCGGATTTACCTATATCCTTAAAAAAGGCGCCCTGAAATGGGAAGACTAAAAATATTTGCCGGTTCGGCATACTGGCAGCAAGTTTGGGGTATGGAAACCTGAAGTACGCCCACTCCCGGCTGGCTGGCTTGCCAACAGGCTGGTTTTCAAAAAATGAATATGTCACGTCCTGTATCATATAATATCAAGGTAAAAAAGCTGGAGAGCGATATCAGCATGGCAGAAATGCCTGAAGGACATCAGGGAGAAGGCTTTTTTGCCACTTCGCTTAACAAAGTGATTGGCCTGGCACGCAAAAACTCTATCTGGCCCCTGCCTTTTGCTACTTCCTGCTGTGGTATCGAGTTTATGGCTACTATGGGAGCGCATTATGACCTGGCCCGTTTTGGAAGCGAGCGGGTTGGCTTTTCGCCACGCCAGTGCGACCTGCTGATGGTAATGGGTACCATTGCCAAAAAAATGGGCCCCGTGGTAAAGCAGGTATATTTACAAATGGCTGAGCCCCGCTGGGTGATAGCCGTTGGCGCCTGTGCTTCCAGCGGAGGGGTGTTTGATACGTACAGCGTACTGCAGGGCATAGACCAGGTAGTGCCGGTGGATGTATATGTGCCGGGATGCCCGCCACGGCCCGAAGCGATTCTGGATGGCGTGATGCGCATACAAGACCTGGTGGGCAGGGAAAGCCTGCGGCGAAGAAACAGTGAGCAGTACAAAGCATTGCTGGAAAGCTACGGGATACAATAAATGGTTTAACAGGAAGTCAAAATGAGGTTTCATTTTGGCTTTTGATTTTTGATTTTTTGACCTTTGATCAATGGCACTGACCAACAACTATATTAAGCAGAAGCTCACAGAAAAATTTGGTGAAGAGGTGACAGGCTTTGAAGAGCCTTATGGCCTGCTCACTTTCCAGGCTCCAAAGGAGCTTAACCTGAAAGTGCTGAACTTTTTGTATGATGATGAAGAGCTGAAATTCCGCTTCCTGACAGATCTGTGCGGGGTGCATTACCCGGAGCAGCAAGGAAAAGAGCTGGCGGTGGTATATCACCTGCACAACCTGGAGCAGAATATGCGCCTGCGCTTTAAAGTATTTACCGATAGCGAAAGAGCGGAAGTATACACTGCTACCGGCTTATTTTCTTCGGCCAACTGGATGGAACGGGAAACCTATGATTTTTACGGAGTAAACTTTGTAGGCCATCCCAATCTGAAGCGCATACTGAATGTGGATGAAATGGATTATTTCCCCCTGCGCAAAGAATTCCCGCTGGAAGATCAGAGCCGTATTGATAAAGACGATGAAATGTTTGGAAGAGGAGGGGCGATTGGCTTTGGTACGGAGAAAACAATGAGCGGAACCATAGCAGAGGAAGAAAAAAATAATGAAGGAGAAGAGATAGTATAAAATGCGTGAATGAGGAGATGTGAAAATGTAATTCACTTTTCACATTTGCTTATTTCCGTATTCTCAAATTTTTTATATGTCAGAGCAGCATATCAGATTACCGGAAGGGAGCATAGAAAAAACCACCACCACGCTCAACCTGGGGCCCACACACCCGGCTACACACGGTGTGATGCAGAATATCCTGGAGCTGGACGGAGAACGTATTGTATCTACCGAGCAAACCATTGGCTATATACACCGGGCTTTTGAAAAAATTGCAGAGCGCCGGCCGCTTTACCAGATTACCCCGCTAACAGATCGCCTTAATTATTGCTCATCACCCATCAACAATATGGGCTGGCACCTGACCTGCGAAAAGTTGCTGGGTGTCAAAACACCCAAACGGGTAGACTACCTGCGGGTAATCATCATGGAGCTGGCCCGCATTTCAGACCACCTGATCTGCAACTCAATTGTGGGAGTGGACAGCGGAGCCTATACCGGCTTCCTGTATGTGATGCAGTACCGTGAGCTCATCTATGAAATTTATGAAGAAGTATGCGGCTCCCGCCTTACCACCAATATCGGGCGCATCGGCGGGTTTGAGCGCAATTTTAATGATATCGCATTTCAGAAGATCCAAAAGTTCCTGGATGAATATCCCAGGGTATTAAAGGAATTTGAAAACCTGTTTACCCGCAACCGTATTTTCATGGATCGCACCATTGGCGCCGGGCCCATCAGTGCGGAGCGGGCACTCAACTACGGGTTTACCGGGCCCAACCTGCGTGCGGCCGGAGTGGACTATGATGTGCGGGTGATGAACCCTTACAGCAGCTACGAAGATTTTGACTTTGAAATACCGGTAGGCACTACCGGCGATTGCTATGACCGCTTCCTGGTGCGCAACCAGGAAATGTGGCAGTCTTTGCGCATCATTGATCAGGCGTTCAAAAAAGTGCAGGAGTTTAAAGGTGCAGAAGCCGAAGTATACCATGCCGATGTGCCGGAGTATTACCTGCCCCCCAAAAAAGATGTGTATACAAAAATGGAAGCGCTGATCTGGCACTTTAAAATCATCATGGGCGAAATTGATATGCCGGCAGGCGAAGTGTACCATTCGGTAGAAGGGGCAAACGGAGAACTGGGATTTTATATGGTTAGTGACGGGGGCCGCACGCCGTACAGGCTGCATTTCCGCCGCCCCTGCTTTATCTACTACCAGGCGTATGAGGAGCTGACCAAAGGCTCCATGCTGAGTGATGCCATCATCGTTATGTCGTCGCTCAACCTGATAGCAGGGGAGATGGATGCGTAATAGCAGGCAGGTAATGAGGTGATGCGGGAGTGTAAAAATAAAATGTCGTAACATAATAAGTTACGGAAGTATAAACAAACAGTTCTTTATTGTTTCAGCAGCATGGCTACTGTCAGCGTCCCTTGCGACGCTCCGTTCAGCAGCAGGAATGCTATGGGGCAATAGGGAAATGAAAAAATAAAGAGCTGGTTTTCTGTAAACCGGAAACCATGAAATATAAAACAGATGAGTGTACAATTCTCTGAAACAGCTTTGAAAGAAGCACATCGTTTAATGGCCCGTTATCCCGAAGGCAGGCAGAAAAGCGCTGTGATACCGGTGCTGCACCTGGCACAGCAGGAGTTTGGCGGATGGCTGGATGTGCCGGTGATGGATTATGTGGCGGATCTGCTCCGCATTACGCCGATAGAAGTGTATGAAGTGGCTACCTTCTACAGCATGTTCAACCTGAAGCCAGTGGGTAAATACATGTTTGAAGTATGCCAGACAGGCCCGTGCATGGTAAGCGGCTGCGATGATATTATTACATACATTGGTGAGAAGCTGGGCATTAAGCCGGGGGAAACAACAAGCGATGGTATGTTTACATTGAAAACGGTGGAATGCCTGGGCGCCTGCGGCTATGCGCCGATGATGCAGATGGGTAAGCATTACAAAGAGCATTTAACCAGGGATAGGGTGGATCAGATCATTGATGAGTGCAGGAGAAACGTGGCAAGCCAGAACTAAGATGCGGCCGCTGCTTATCATACTATTGTTCTTTACAAGTATGGCTGCTGCAGCCCGGCAACAGGCAAAAGTGCTGGAAAGGATGAACCGCCTTCACCAGTTGATGACAGTAGGGAGTTTCTACATTGACCGGTACATTGACGACAGCCTTTCCTATGGTCACAGCAACGGCTGGGTAGAAAATAAAGAAGAGTTCTTGAAAAACCTGGGAAGCAGGATTATTTATCACTCTATTAAAGAAGATAGTATAAGAGTGGTGGCAAACAGGAGCGTGGCCCATATTCGTTTTGTGGCGGATATAGATGTGACACTGGATGGAAAAAGAAGTGTGTTCCGGCTGAAAGTGCTGGAAGTGTGGGGGCGAAAGAAAAAGAGCTGGTTATTGTTTGCCCGGCAGGCTGTAAAAGGATAACTATGAAGCAGGGTAAGCCGGCAGTACGGAGCAGGAAGACAATGGCTGGTTGTGTGGCAGGTAATTAAATTTTTTATTTATTGGAATTAAATAAATGGGAAGAAAATTATTATTAGAAAAAGCGCATGTAGAGGGTATCCGCTACTACGATGTATACCGCCGGGAAGGCGGGTACCGGAGCGTGGAAAAAGCGCTGAAGGGCATGAGCCCGGATGATGTGACGGAAGAGGTGAAGAAAAGCGGCCTGCGCGGACGCGGGGGCGCCGGCTTTCCTGCCGGTATGAAATGGAGCTTTCTGGCCAAGCCCGAAGGTGTGCCCCGCTACCTGGTGGTAAATGCGGATGAGTCAGAACCGGGCACATTCAAAGACCGCTACCTGATGGAGTTCATTCCCCACCTGCTGATAGAGGGCATGATCGTTTCTTCCTTTGCGTTAGGTTCCAACTGCTCTTACATCTACATCAGGGGCGAATATGCCTGGATAGTGGACATACTGGAGCAGGCAATACAGGAAGCCCGCAATAATGGCTGGCTTGGAAAAAATATCCTGGGCTCCGGTTTTGACTGTGATATTTATGTACAGCGTGGTGCAGGAGCATATATCTGCGGTGAAGAAACGGCATTGCTGGAATCGCTGGAAGGAAAAAGAGGCAACCCGCGGATTAAGCCGCCGTTCCCTGCCATTAAAGGAGTGTGGGATTGCCCAACGGTGGTAAACAATGTAGAAACAATTGCAGCCGTGGTGCCGATAATCAATGAAGGTGGCGAAGAGTATGCAAAGATTGGTGTGGGAAGATCAACCGGCACCAAACTGATTTCAGCCTGCGGCAATATCAATAAGCCGGGTGTATACGAAATAGATATGACCATTTCTGTAGAGGAATTTATCTACAGTGATGAATGGTGCGGTGGTATTAAAAACGGGAAAAGATTAAAAGCTTGCATACCGGGTGGCTCATCCGTACCTGTTCTGCCGGCCAACCTGCTGCTGAAAACAGCAAAAGGAGAGACCCGTATAATGAATTACGAAAGCCTGAGTGATGGCGGATTTGCCACAGGCTCCATGATGGGCTCCGGTGGCTTTATTGTGCTGGATGAAGATCAGTGTATAGTAAAGCATACCTATACGCTTGCCAGGTTTTACCGACATGAAAGTTGCGGGCAGTGTTCCCCCTGCCGCGAAGGCACCGGGTGGATGGAAAAAATCCTGAAGAAGATTGATACGGGCAAAGGGGAAATGAAAGACATTGATCTGCTGTGGGATATACAGCGGAAGATAGAGGGTAACACTATTTGCCCCCTGGGCGATGCGGCAGCGTGGCCGGTAGCGGCAGCCATCCGCCATTTCAGGGATGAATTTGAATGGCATGTGCTGAACCCGGATGAATGTATGAAGCGGAATTATGGTCTGGCGCATTATGCGGATCCATTAGAGGTAGTTGCATAATGAAATGAGTATGGGAGCAGCGATTTTTTAATTTTGACTTTTGATTTGAAATAATGGCAGAAGGAAATCAACTTTTTAAAGTAACCATTGACAACATCACGGTAGAAGTGCCGGCGGGTACCACTATCCTGATGGCGGCCAGGCAGATTGGCGGCGATGTTACTCCGCCGGCCCTGTGCTTTTACAGCAAGCTGCAGGGTAGTGGTGGTAAATGCCGTACCTGCCTGGTGGAGGTAAGCAAAGGCTCTGAGAAAGATCCCCGGCCAATGCCAAAGCTGGTGGCAAGCTGCCGTACCACCGTGATGGATGGCATGGAAGTAAAGAATATTACCAGCGACCGGGTGCTGGACGCAAGGGCCGGGGTAGTGGAGTTTTTATTGCTGAATCATCCGCTGGATTGCCCTATCTGCGACCAGGCCGGGGAGTGCCACCTGCAGGATCTGAGCTATGAGCATGGCGGGGAAGGCACCCGGTATGAATTCTCCAGGCGAACATTTGAGAAAGAAGATATCGGCCCGTATATCCAGCTTCATATGACCCGCTGTATTCTTTGCTATCGCTGTACTTATGTAGCGGCGCAACTGACAGACGACCGGGTGCATGGCGTACTGGACAGGGGCGATCATGCCGAAATTTCAACATATATCTCAAAAGCCATCACCAACGACTTTAGCGGCAACATGATTGATGTATGCCCTGTAGGTGCGTTGACAGATAAAACATTTCGGTTTAAAAACAGGGTATGGTTTACCAAGCCCGTGGATGCACACCGCGGTTGCGATAAGTGCTGCGGCAAAGTGACACTATGGTATCGTGGCGATGAAGTATTGCGGGTAACGGCCAGGAAAGATGAATGGGGCGAAGTGCAGAGCTATGACGGTAAGCCCGGGTGGATATGCAACGAATGCCGGTTTGATAAAAAGAAAACTTCCGACTGGAAAATAGAAGGGCCAACGAATGTGAACAGGCATTCTGTTATCTCTGCCAACCACTACGTGGGGGCCGTGAAGCCACAGGAAGTGATAGCAGAAGTGATGGGTGGCCGTGCCCCCAAGCTGCTGATGGATATTCATAAAGTGAGTGATGTAAATGATCCGGCTGTGGACCTGAGCACAATTGACGGTCCGCCTACGGGCTCAATGTATACAACCAAGAAGCAATAACCTTTAAGACATGCAACTGCTGACAATAGACTGGTTTTTTATACTCGAAAAATTTTTACTGGTAGGGTTTATCGTTTCCCTGTCAATGGTGGTGGCTATGTATGCTACTTATGGCGAACGGAAAGTGGCTGCCTGGCTGCAGGACCGTATCGGCCCTAACCGGGCTGGCCCCTTCGGCCTGCTGCAGCCGCTGGCTGATGGCGGCAAGCTGTTTTTTAAAGAAGAAATTATTCCGCTGGTCTCCTCCCGTTTCCTTTTTGTGATGGGCCCTGCCCTGGCCATGATCACAGCGTTGCTGACAAGCGCCGTCATACCCTGGAGTACGCCGCTGCATTTATTTGGCAGGGATATCCCGCTGCAGGTAGCGGATATCAATATCGGGATACTCTTTGTATTTGGCGTGGTAAGTATGGGTGTGTATGGCATCATGATTGGCGGATGGGCCAGCAACAATAAATTTTCCCTGCTGGCAGCTATTCGCGGCGCTTCGCAAATGGTGTCATATGAGCTGCCAATGGGCCTGTCGCTGCTGGCGGTACTCATGCTGGTGGGCGATCTGCGTATGAGTGAAATTGTAAGCAACCAGGTAGGCGATGGCTTTTTTAACTGGCATATATGGTACCAGCCTTTAGGCTTCTTTATATTTTTTGTGTGTGCGCTGGCAGAATGTAACCGTACACCATTTGACCTGCCGGAAGCTGAAAATGAGCTCAACTTCGGCTATCACCAGGAGTACTCGTCCATGAAGCTGGGATTCTATCTCTTTGCAGAGTATATCAATATGTTCATCAGCGGCGTGATAATGGCTACCCTGTATTTTGGAGGTTACGATATTCCTTTTGTCAATGAAGCGGAATGGAATATCCATCAAAACTGGCTGGCGGTGATCGGCTTTGCCGTATTGCTGGCCAAAGCATTTTTCTTTGTTTTTGTATTTATGTGGATACGCTGGACGATACCAAGGTTCCGCTACGATCAACTGATGAATCTCGGGTGGAAAAAGCTGATACCGCTGGCGCTGGTGAATATGGTAATTACAGCAGCCGTGATCCTGTTGTTGAAAAAATAATGGTGGCGGATGAATAGTGAATGAGCAGTGAGTAAGGAGTGAGGCGTTGGGGACATAAAGTATATATTTGCGAAAATTTTAAATACCTATAGGGGAAGAGTATATGCAACTGACACAAAGGGCAAAGCAGGTAGACAGAAAGCCAATGACATGGCTGGAGCGTATCTACGTGTGGAATATCCTGAAGGGTATGATGATCACGTTTTCTCACCTGTTTAAAAGAAAACCCACGATTAAATACCCGGAAGAAAAAAGGACTTTTTCCAAAGTGTTCCGCGGCCTGCATATCCTGAATCGCGATGAGCAGGGCAGGGAAAGGTGTACGGCCTGCGGGCTTTGCGCTGTGGCCTGCCCCGCTGAAGCCATTACTATGGAAGCTGCGGAAAGGCAGGCAGGTGAGGAGCACCTGTACCGGGAGGAAAAATATGCCGCCAGGTATGAGATTAATATGCTCCGCTGCATTTTCTGCGGGTACTGTGAGGAAGCCTGCCCCAAGGATGCGATCTATCTGTCGCAAACTTTTGCACCGGCCAACTATGGCAGGGCCGGGTTTATTTATAAAAAAGAAGATTTACTGATCCCTGATCCCATAAAAGATCCGGAAGGATATAAGAAAGCGCTGGGCGAAAAAGCGGTAAAGAACTGATTATAACAACTAACAGCAACGGTCAACAGCTTATAGAGAGATGAACATTACACAAATACTTTTCTGGCTGCTTTCAGTAATGGCTTTATTTGGAGCACTGATGGTGGTATTCAGCAAAAACCCGGTACACAGCGTACTTTGGCTGATACTGACCTTCTTTGCCATATCCGGGCATTACATACTGCTGAATGCGCAGTTCCTCGCCATTGTTAATATTATCGTTTATGCTGGCGCCATCATGGTGCTGTTCCTGTTTGTGATCATGCTGATGAACCTGAATAAGGAAACAGGTATGGACAAGAGCCGGTGGCTGAAGCTGGCCGGGTTTATCTCCGGCCTCTGCCTGCTGCTGGTACTGGTAGCTGCATTGCGCAACTCGGAGCTGAAAGGACAACTGGCGCAGGTGAAAGAGGGTGATATTGGCCTGATCAAAAACCTGGGGAAAGAATTATTTACCACTTATGTAGTGCCGTTTGAGATTAGCAGCATCCTGTTTTTGAGCGCTATGGTGGGAGCGGTAATGATTGGGAAAAAAGAATAAAATAAATGAAATGCCGGCCGGGCGCTAACAGGCAGGCGGGCATACCAAAACCGATACGATGCCGATTGATTATTACATATTTCTGTCCATTGCCCTGTTTTGCATTGGTATAGTGGGGGTGCTTACCCGCCGCAATGCGATCATTGTGTTCATGTGCATAGAGCTCATGCTGAATGCCGTGAACCTGCTGCTCGTGGCGTTTTCAAAAATGCACAACCTGGCGGCAGCCGCTGCAGGAGGCACGGCAGGTACAGAGGGGCAGCTATTTGTATTCTTCATCATGGTGGTGGCTGCGGCGGAAGTGAGTGTGGGCCTGGCGATTATCGTGATGATGTACCGCAATATTCATTCGGTGGATATTAATTTCCTGAACAGGTTAAAACATTAATACGGCAGAGCGCCGCTATTGCTCTGCAAAATAGTTAGAGGGTTTTATGAAGAATGCTTTACAAATGGCTTACTGGGTTCCACTGCTGCCGCTGATCGGGTTTCTGATCAATGGGCTGGGGCGAAAATATTTGTCCAAAGGCATTATTGGTGCCATAGGCAGCGGTACGGTGCTGGGCTCTTTCATCATCAGCCTGCTGATTTTTCAGCAAGTAAGGCAGGGAAACACGGCTGTGCTGGAATATTTCACCTTTATTGCTGTTGGCGATCTGCGTATCCCGTTCGCTTTTCAGATTGATCAGTTGTCATCACTGTTCCTGCTGATCATTACCGGCGTGGGCTTCCTGATTCATGTGTACTCCACCTCTTACATGCATGAAGAGAAGCCGGAACACTTTGGCCGCTACTTCGCTTACCTCAATCTCTTCGTGTTTTCCATGCTGCTGCTGGTGATGGGGGCCAACTATGTAATCATGTTTATCGGCTGGGAAGGGGTGGGCCTTTGCTCGTATCTCCTGATCGGGTATTGGTTTAAAAAGACGGAGTACAATAAAGCAGCCAGCAAGGCATTCATCATGAACCGCATTGGCGACCTTGCCTTCCTGCTGGCAATTTTCTGGATTATATCCAAAGCGAATACGGTAGACTACGGAGCCGTTATGAGCTTTGCCGGTGAGGGAAAGTTTAATACGGCAGACGTTACGGTTATCACCCTGTTATTGTTTATTGGCGCTACCGGCAAGAGCGCACAGATACCGCTGTATACCTGGCTGCCCGATGCGATGGCCGGCCCCACACCCGTATCTGCCCTGATACATGCTGCCACGATGGTGACGGCAGGTATTTACATGATTGCCCGCAGTAATATCCTGTACAGCCTTTCACCGTTTACACTGAATATTGTGGCAGGCATAGGCCTGGCCACTGCATTGCTGGCCGCTACCATTGCCCTGAAGCAAAATGATATTAAAAAAGGGCTGGCCTATTCAACGGTCAGCCAGTTGGGCTTTATGTTCCTGGCGCTGGGCACCGGGGCCTATGTGGCAGCAGTATTTCATGTGATGACACATGCGTTTTTCAAAGCCCTTATGTTTCTCGGAAGCGGTAGTGTGATACATGCCATGGGTGGTGAACAGGATATCCGGAAAATGGGCGGTCTGGGCCGGAAGATGAAAATAACTTACTTTACTTTTTTAATAGGCTGTATCGCTATTTCAGGTATTCCTCCATTCTCCGGTTTTTTCTCTAAGGATGCTATTTTGCTGAGTGCTTATCTCAAGAGCCCGGTTTTATACGGCATTGCATTATTTACTGCGCTGCTGACGGCATTTTATATGTTCCGCTTATTCTTTATCACCTTTACCGGCAAATTCCGGGGCACGCATGAGCAGGAGCATCACCTGCACGAAAGCTCCTCAGCTATGACCATACCTTTGATCATACTGGCCGTGCTTTCTGTTATTGGTGGTTTTGTGGGCATACCGGAAGCACTGATAGCCGGTGGTGATAAACTGTCTGCCTTCCTGGCGCCTGTGATAGCTCCGGGAGAAGCGCACCATATCTCTCATCAGACGGAGTACCTGCTCATGGGGCTTTCTGCAGCGCTGGTGCTGGCGGCAATAGCTTTTGCATGGTCTAAGTATAGAAACTATAAAGAAGAAGAAGCGAAGGGATTGGGCAAAGTGCTGGAAAATAAATGGTATGTGGATGAGCTGTACGATACGATAATTGTGAAGCCGGTATCTGCATTGGGGGCATTCCTGGCCAATGTATTTGACAGGCTGGTGGTGGATGGTATTGTAAACGGTATCGGCCGGCTGGTGAATTATGGCAGCAGGCAGTTGCGCTTATTGCAGAGCGGCCAGGTGGGCAGCTATGTGCTGCTTATGGTGCTGGGCATGCTGCTGGTATTTGCCCTGCAGTTTTTTTTGAGAAAATAACAGGCAGCAGGTGAAGGAGCAAAGGTTTAAAAATTAAAAATGCCCCGTTGGGGATGCAGGATATGGTTCCAGTTTTATTGATATTAATTCCATTGCTTTCAGGCATAGCCGCTTTTTTTCTGAAGTCGGATAAAGGGGTGCGTGCCTGGGCTTTTATAAGTTCCCTTCTTACGCTTGCCCTGGTGGTATATGCACTTGGCAAACCCGGCGCTGCTGCGCTTTCAGCCGATTATGAATGGATGGGTGGACTGGGCAGCCGCTTTGCTGTTTCGCTCGATGGTATGGGGTTGCTGCTATCACTGCTTACCGCACTGGCATACCCGCTTATCTTCCTGTCTACC
>DAOLFO010000257.1:0-4851 GCA_035326305.1 Chitinophagaceae bacterium | reverse complement strand
GCATCTGGTACAAGCTGACCAACCGTAACATGACCGGCGCCTGGATTACGCTGGGCGGCGCTGCTATTACCATAGCGCTGAATGTGCTGCTGATACCCGTTTTGCATTACCTCGGCGCAGCGCTGGCTACTTTTTGCTGCTACCTGTTTATGATGATCGTGAGCTATAAGCTGGGGCAGCAGCACTACCCGGTACCTTATGCACGCAAAAAGCTCATAGCTTACCTTGTGCTGGTGGCATTGCTCTATGGCTTTCACGAATTGATGACCAGCTTGTGGGCCAACCGCTGGTTTAACCTGGCCACAGCCACACTCCTGCTCCTGCTGTTTACTGTTTTTGTATTTAAAATCGAACGAAAAGAATTGCAGAAAATTCCTGTTTTAAAGAAATTTATCCGCTAACGGGGATGTGCAGGCCCTGTTAATACAACTTCATAAACGGGTTATTCATTTTTTCAAAACCTATCGTCGTCACCGGGCCATGCCCCGGCCAGACCTTTGTATCATCGGGCAGGGTAAAGAATTTTGTTTGAATTGTGTTAAATAATGTGTCAAAATCACCTCCCGGCAGGTCGGTACGGCCGATGCTGCCGTTGAATAAAACATCCCCGCCAATGATCCATTTGCCGGGCTCATAATAAAAAGAAATGCTGCCCGGTGAGTGCCCCGGGGTAAAAAGCACTTCCAGTTCATCCTCTCCTATTTTTATTTTATCCCCTTCCCGGACATATACCACCTCCCCGGTATAGTTGTCAAATGGCAGGCCCCACTTCAGCGAAGCCTCTGCAGCCCGCTCCAGCACAGGCTTTTCCTTTTCATGGATATGCGGCAGCAGCCCCCATGTTTCGTGCACAAACCGGTTGCCAAATACATGATCCATGTGGCAATGGGTATTAAGCAGCAAAACGGGGGTCAGCCCTGTCTTGTCAATGGCCGTTTTTAATCTGTCCCTTTCTTCCGGAAAATAACATCCGGGGTCTATAATGCAGCATTCCTTCTTTTCGTTATACACCAGGCAGGTGTTTTCCTCCAGCGGGTTAAAGGTGAGTGTGGTGAGCGCTAACATGTAAGCTTTTTCGTACTTTTAAAATGAATCCGAATCCGGTAAATTTGTCTTTTGCAAAGATAGGACAGGGCCGGCAGGCGGAATGACCTTAAAAACGGAAACCAGATGCGGTATAGGCATACATCATATCCGGCCGGAACCTTTTTAAACAATAAACATTCATTGATGCGTAAGTTATTGCTGGCAGGCGTTTTTTTTGCAGGGGCCACCTGCTTTTCGGTACAGGCCCAGGTCAATACAGTGGAGTTTGGCAAAAACAGGGTGCAGTATCAAAAATTTAAGTGGAGATATTACCAGACCACCAACTTCAACACTTATTTCAGCCAGGACGGGCTCGGGCTGGGAAAGTATGTAACCCAGATAGCCGAAACGGAGCTCCCCTCTATTGAAGAGTTTGTGGAGTACGGTATTCAGCGCCGCATCAATGTCGTGGTGTTTAACAGCTTTGACGAAATGCAGCAGTCTAATATCGGTATGGATATAGACTGGCAAAATACAGGTGGTGTCACCAAGCTGGTAAATAATAAAATGCTGGTATACTTTGACGGCAACCATGATAACCTGCGCCGCCAGATACGCCAGGGCATTGCTAAAGTTTTAGTGGACAATATTCTTTTTGGCGATGACCTGGGAGAGTTTGCCGCCAACCAGGCCCTGCTCGACCTGCCCCAGTGGCTGGTGGATGGGTATGTGGAGTATGCTGCAGAACCCTGGACTCCCTCGCTGGATGATGATCTGCGCTCAGTAATGCTCTCCGGTCAATACAATAAATTTTACCAGTTTGCCTTTGAAAAACCCAACCTGGCCGGACATGGCCTTTGGAAATATATTGCTGATAAATATGGTAAAAACAAGGTCACTTATTTCTTTTACCTGAGCCGCATTTACCGCAACCTGAACCAGGCTTCGCAAAAGCTGGCCAGCAAAAAATTTAAGGACATCCTGCAGGACTTTATGCTGGAAGTGCCCCAGCAGTATTATAAAGATATCCGCGGCCGCCGCAATGCGCCAAAAGGCCAGTTGGGCGTAAGCGAAGTGATCGGGAAAAAAGATTTCATGCGCTTCAATGCCAATCCTAATCCCCGCAGCTTTACTTATGTAGTGGTGGAATACAAGCAGGGCATTTATTCCGTGGTGCTGAATGAAAATTTTGTAAACCGGAAAGTGCTGCTGAAATATGGCACCCGCTCAAGAGAAGATGAAAAGAATCCCAACTATCCTGTTATCGCCTGGGATGGTAAAGGCACCCGCATTGCGGTAACCTACTACCATGAGGGCAAGCTGAAGCTGTTTGTATACGATGTGCTGAACCGCATCAAAGTGGTAAAGCAGGAGCTGCCCATGTTTAACCAGGTGCAGGATATGAAATATATGCTGGACAACAATACCCTGCTGCTGAGTGCGGTGCGCAGCGGGCAAACCGATATTTATACCTATAAAATAGACCGGCAGACCTACGAGCAGATCACTAACGATGTATATGATGACCTGGATCCTTCGTTTGTGGCATTTCCCAACAAAACCGGCATACTCTATGCCAGCAACCGGCCTTCGGCACAGGCAGCCACCAGCGAAGATTCACTGCCTTCCCCGCAGTTCAACATTTTCCTGATTGACAACTGGAACAAATCAGAATTTAAGCAGATATCCCAACTCACCAAAGTGAGGTACGGCAATGCCCGTTTCCCTTCGCAGTACAACACATCGCACTTCACGTTTGTAAGCGATGAAAATGGTGTAAATAACCGCTATGCCGGTTTCTTCACTACGGAAAGGGCCGGCCTGGATACACTGGTGTTTATTGGCGATGAAGTATTGCGCAATCCGCCGGTGCAGGAAGTAGACAGTGTGCTCAGAGAATGGGAAAAGACTGATATAGATTCTGTGGGATTTGTTTCCATCACCAACGACTCTTCCTATATCTTCCCGCTGACCAACTACCAGAGCAGCCTGCTGGAAACCCGCACTGCCGGCGATAATCAGCAGGTAAGTGAAGTGGTGAAACTGGGCAATGTAAAATTATTATACCGCCTGAAGGTGGATGAAAATGCCCTGCGCCGCCGCAATGTGATAGCCCGGCCCACCGAATACATGAAGCAGGTGATAGACGAAGAAAAAGCAGCACGCAACCGGCAGGCACAGTTTGGCGATAACGGGACAAAGCAAAAGCCCAGGCAGTTGGATTTTTTCCAGAGCGAGTTTGACAATGAGAAGAAAGACTCCGCACGCAATGGTAATGAAGAAGAAGCTATGGCCGCAGAGCCGCTGGCAGATCCGCTGCTGAGAAAAGCAAAGCTGTATGAATACCGCCCGCCCAAGTTCTTTGCAGACTATGCCGTAACAGGCTTTAACAACACCGTATTCACCATCAACAAATTTCAGCCGTTTACAGGAGGTGGTCCCGTATACCTTTCTAACAGCGGTGATTTTAACGGGCTGATCCGCCTCTCTACTTCCGACCTGATGGAGGATGTGAAATTTACCGGCGGCATACGTATTGCACCCAATCTGCGGGATAATGATGTTTTATTTTCCTTTATGAACCTGCGCAAGCGGCTGGACTGGGGCGCTATTTATTACCGCAGCAGCCAGGAAATAGGTGCACGGGTCAATATTGGCGGCACTCCGTATATCATCCCTGCCAAGCAGTTTGCCAACTATTACCTTGCTTCCCTGCGCTATCCGTTAGACAGGGTGAGGAGCATCCGCGCGGTAGCCGGTCCGCGGTTTGACAGGTTTGTTATCACTACTGCCGGTCACGGGCCAGTAGGTCCCGATATTCTCAAAGTAGAACCATTCAAAACTACCTATGGGCAGGTAAGCCTGGAATATGTGTATGACAATACGCTGAACCCGGCCAGCAATATCTGGAAAGGATTGCGGTACAAAATATTTACTGACTGGTTTACACAATTGAGCGATGTGGCAACCACTGACGGAAAATTTATTTTCAATGCAGGATTTGATGCCCGGCATTACCTGCCTATCTACCGCAACCTGGTATGGGCGGTAAGGGCCGCCGGTGATTTCTCCTTTGGTGATCAGAAGGTGGTGTATTATCTCGGTGGAGTGGACAACTGGTTTTCTCCAAAATTTAACCATGCCAACCAGGTCACTGACAACTATTCTTACCAGTCACTGGCCCTCAATATGCGCGGCTTTGATCAGAATATATCGCATGGCAACAATGCAGTAGTGATCAACAGCGAAGTGCGGCTCCCGGTATTTACCACGCTGTTTAACAAACCAATCAATAATGCCTTCCTGCGCAATTTCCAACTGGTGCAGTTCCTTGATCTCGGCACAGCCTGGGCTGGCGGCCTGAGTGAGATAAAACGGCCTGAAAATGTTATCAACGATCCCGGCAGTCCTTACACCATCAAGTACCGCGCCGGCGGCCTCGGGCCTTTTGCGGGTGGTTATGGATTTGGGGCAAGGAGTACTTTGCTGGGTTATTTCATGCGGGTAGATGCCGCATGGGAAATGAACGGCGTTTTCCGCGGCAAACCGAAATGGTATTTTGCTATGGGATTTGATTTCTAAAAAATCCTGCAGGGCCAGCATACTTTCTGATCCTGTTTGATATAATTGTTGAAAAGGGCCCCGGCTGATGCCGGGGCTCTTTGTTTTCATAGTGCCTGTTTTCAAAGTGTCAGCGAACAAAACCAGTTTTCATGGCGGGTTTAATATGTCAATGGTTCTTGTACAAAAAAAGAGCAAGGGGGCCGGCCAGTACCCTTTTTTTTTTTCGGGGTAAATTATAAATAACCCCCCCGTGGTTAAAAA
>DAOLFO010000256.1:0-4961 GCA_035326305.1 Chitinophagaceae bacterium | reverse complement strand
GACTGGGCGCTGTAGTGGAAGTGTTTGATACCCGGCCTGCGGTTAAAGAGGAGGTGATGAGCCTGGGTGCAAAATTCATTGAAGTGGAAGGGGCAGCTGATGCCAGCAGGGCCGGCGGATATGCTGTAGAGCAATCAGAAGATTTTATGCAGCGCCAGAAAGCGAAAATTGCGGAAAGCGCAGCCAAAGCGGATATCATCATCACCACGGCACAGATACCGGGAAAAAAAGCTCCCATACTGATTACGCAGGAGATGATAGAAAGCATGCGCAATGGCTCTGTCATCATTGACCTGGCAGCAGCAACTGGTGGCAACACACCGCTTACAAAAAATAATGAAACCATACACCATGCAGGTGTGGCCATAGTGGGAAACTCTAACCTGCCTGCCACCATGCCTTCGGATGCAAGCAAAGTGTATGGAAAGAATATACTCAACTTTTTACAGCTTATCACTGCAAAGGAAGGTACGCTGAACCTGAACTGGGAAGATGACCTGGTAAAAGGAAGCTGCGTGGCGCACGGCGGCGCTATTGTTCACGAACGTTTAAAATAATTCATATGGATGCTCTGCTCAACTGGATAACGGCTAATCAGCAAACAATTTATATCGTCATCCTGATGATTTTTGTAGGCATTGAGGTTATCGGCCGGGTGCCGAGCGTATTGCATACCCCATTGATGAGCGGCGCCAACGCCATACATGGTGTGGTGATCATCGGCGCCATCATCGTAATGGGCAAAGCGGAAACTGATAATTACCTGGCGCTGGTGCTTGGCTTTTTAGCGGTGGTGCTTGGCACACTGAACGTAGTGGGCGGCTTTGTAGTGACGGACAGGATGCTGGAAATGTTCAAGAAAAAGAAATAATTTAAAAATCAAAAGCAAAAAATCAGTAACTGCTATTTTCATTTTTTACTTTTTATTGTATGCAACTGAACATTCTCACCCTTTGTTACCTGGTAGCTTCAGTCACATTTATCATTGGCTTAAAGATGCTGTCAAACCCGGCTACGGCAAGGAGGGGAAACCTGGTGGCAGCCGGGGGAATGACCATTGCCATACTGGGTACCATCTTCCTGTATGAAGAAAACGGTCAAAAGCTGGGCAATTATGGCTGGATATTCGGTGGCATAGCCATTGGTACTATCACCGGCTTCCTGGCAGCGAAGAAAGTAAAGATGACAGCCATGCCGGAAATGGTGAGCCTGTTTAATGGTATGGGTGGTGCCTGCGCCATGCTGATATCGGTGGTGGAGTTTGATCATATTAACAAGGTGATATCTGCAGCAGAATTTGAAACTTACTTTGGTGCAGAAACTTTCCGTGGTCATATCCTTATCATCATGCTGGGACTTATTATCGGTTCCGTCTCTTTTGCAGGAAGCATTATTGCCTGGGGCAAGCTGAATGGCAGCATCAAAGATTTTTCTTTTAAGGGCCAGCATATTTTCAACCTGGTACTGCTGGGAGTGATTGTAGTGCTGGCGGTATATTTAGTAGGCTGGATGCCTGCCAACGCAGCGCTTCTTTTTTATATACTGCTTGCGCTTGCATTATTGTATGGCGTATTCTTTGTATTTCCTATCGGCGGAGCTGATATGCCGGTGGTTATTTCCCTGCTCAATTCCTTTACCGGTGTGGCGGCGGCCTGCGGCGGCTTCCTGTATGATAATAAAGTGATGCTGACAGGCGGTATCCTGGTGGGAGCAGCCGGTACCTTGCTGACGGTACTGATGTGCAAAGCCATGAACCGTTCACTGGCTAATGTATTGATCGGTTCCTTTGGTGGTAATAAAGCAGGTGGCCCTGCAGGAACAAAAGAGCAGGGGGCATATAAAGAGATTACCATCAGCGATACTGCTGTGGTAATGAGCTATGCCAATAAAGTGTTTATAGTGCCAGGTTACGGACTGGCAGTGGCACAGGCGCAGCATGCCTGCCATGAGCTGGAGAAATTGCTGGAGAGCAAAGGAGTGGAAGTGAAGTATGCCATTCACCCGGTGGCCGGCCGTATGCCGGGGCATATGAACGTGCTGCTGGCGGAAGCGGATGTGCCTTATGAGAAGCTGCTGGAAATGGAACAGGCTAACGAAGAATTTTCTACAACAGATGTGGTGCTGGTATTGGGCGCAAATGATGTGGTGAACCCTGCTGCCAAAACTGATCCTTCTTCACCCATTTATGGTATGCCGGTACTGGATGTGGAGCTGGCAAAAAATGTGATCGTTAATAAGCGAAGCATGAAGCCCGGCTATGCCGGTATTGAAAACGATTTATTCTTTCAGCCCAAGACTTCCATGCTTTTTGGCGATGCCAAAAAAGTATTGCAGGATCTGATTGCCGAAATAAAAAATTTATAATTGTAGTTTTGCCGGGTGAGTGTCCTTCCCCCTGCATTAATTTCTTCCCTGCATGGCATCAAAGGTTTTGATAAAGCTGCCTTTGAGCAGGTGCATGCCGCTGGTGAGCAGGTGACTTCTGTGCGCCTGAACCCGCTAAAGTTGAAGGACGGTGCAGCACTGCCGTTGCTGCATGATGCGCAGCCGGTACCCTGGTCAGCGTATGGATATTACCTGCCACAGCGCCCTTCTTTTACATTCGATCCTTTATTTCATGCCGGTTGCTATTATGTGCAGGAAGCTTCTTCCATGTTTCTTGAGCAGGCCCTGCTTCAGACAACGGATCTTTCAAAGCCGCTCAGGGTGCTGGATTTAAGTGCAGCGCCGGGAGGAAAATCAACGCATATTCAATCGCTCTTATCAGCAGATAGCTTACTGGTCAGCAATGAAGTGATCCGGTCCCGTGCCGCTATCCTGAAAGACAATATGATAAAGTGGGGCGGGATGAATGTAGCAGTGACCAGTAATGACCCCAACGATTTTGCGAAGCTGGAAAATTATTTCGATGTTATTGTAGCAGATGCACCCTGCAGCGGTAGTGGCTTGTTCCGGAAGGATCCGCTTGCCATACAGGAGTGGAGTGAAGATAATGTAACACTTTGCGCCCGGAGGCAGCAGCGTATACTGGCCGGGGCATGGCCTGCGCTGAAAAAAAACGGTGTGCTGATTTATTCCACCTGTTCTTATTCGCAGCAGGAAGATGAAGAGATAGCTGCATGGATGCAGCAGGAAATGGGGGCAGAGGCGCTGACACTGACTATTCCTGAACACTGGGGCATAACGGCTACTGGCAACGGTTATCGTTTCTGGCCTTACCGGTTAAAGGGCGAAGGTTTTTTTATAGCCTGCTTCCGCAAAAAGGATGGGGCAGAAGCAGGCGCCGGAAAAATAAAGAAAGCCCCGCTGCTGCTTTCAGCAGCAGAAAGACAATTGCTGGATAAATGGATACATAAAGAAGATATGCGGTTGATCAGGCATGAGCAAACGGTATATGCCTGGCCTGAACCGTTGGTAAATGATCTGTCATGGTTGCTGCAGCAACTGCATGTCCTGTACTCCGGCGTTATGCTTGGGGAGTTGATGCGGGATAAGCTGGTACCCGGCCATGCGCTGGCTATGAGCCGCAGTTTGCTGAATGAAAGCCTGCCGGCGATGGTGCTGAACAGGGATGATGCTATCCGCTACCTGCAGCGGAAAGATATCAGCGCCATACCGGGCCATAAGGGCTGGCAACTGGCGGCGTACGGCGGCCACTGCCTGGGGTGGATCAACGCACTGCCCAACCGTATCAATAATTACTATCCCAAATCGCTGCGCATATTAAAAGAGGAAGAGAACCCGGCAGGGTCTTTTGAATAGTGGCCCGTATCTTGCTGGCAGATCAGTGTCGCAAAAAATCCGCATCTTTGTCCATCCAAAATTTACTATCATGAAGAAACCAATTTTGATCAGTGCGCTGCTTTTTTTCGTGACAGTTTGTGTACAGGCGCAGGAAGGAGTGGTAGCAAAAAAAGCCGATAAAGGATTATACATTGAGCATAAAGTAGGGGCTGGTGAGGGGTTATATGCAATCGGCAGGATATATCAGGTGCATCCCCGCTCCATTGCAGCAGCAAATAAAATGGATATGAACAAGGGCCTTGACCTGGGCGAGGTCATCCGCATACCGCTTACGGATACAAATTTTATTCAGAAAGGAAATACAGGTACCCCGGTTTACTATATTGTTGGTAATAATGAAGGCTTATTGTCAGTAAGTAATGCGGCAAATAAAGTGACCATGCAATCGCTCCGCGACTGGAACCAGTTAACATCAGATCAACTGCAGGCCGGCCAGCGGCTGATCATCGGGTTTGTAAAAGCCAGTAACCTGCCGGTAACCACTGTAAACACTGTGCAGCAAAAGAAGGAAGTAGTGGAAGTGGTGATGGAAGCTGAGAAAGAGGAAGTGAAGCCGGTGGTAAAAGAGGAGAAGGAAGAAGTGGCAAAGGCTGATGTGTTGCCTGTAAAGAAAGAAGAAGAGCCGGAGCAAAAAAAGGAAGCCATTATCCCTGCAGCCACTGCCAGCCATGAGCAGGGTTTTTTCAAACCGTATTATGAACAGCAAATCAAATCAAAGCCAGCTACTAAAGAATCAACCGTCACTGCCGGTATTTTTAAAACAACCAGCGGATGGCAGGATGGAAAATATTATTTACTGATAGATGGCGTTGCGCCCGGCAGTATTATAAAGGTCAGCAACCCTGCTACCAGCAAGATCATTTATGCAAAGGTGCTGGGTGAAATGAATGGCATCAGCCTCAACCAGGGGCTGGGTATCCGGATCAGCAATGCCGCTGCTGCTGCATTAGGTGTTACCGATACAGAAAAATTTGTATTGCAAATAAATTATTGACTGGCCGGCAACCGGTAGCCTTTCAGGAAATCATTTGTTGTCATCCGCTTCTTGCCTTCCAGTTGCAACTCCAGTATACGGATAAATCCATTTGCACAGGCAAAGCGCAGGTAAGTGCTGCCATCGGTTTCCACCGTGCCTGGCGGAACCGTCATATCCTGCT
>DAOLFO010000255.1:0-4967 GCA_035326305.1 Chitinophagaceae bacterium | reverse complement strand
GCCTTTCGCCCTATTGTAGACAGCACGGCCAACCTGAACGGGGCCAATAAAGAATGGAGCAACCTCGTTGGCATTTACAATAAAATACCCTTTATCAATCAACCGCTGGAAGCCAGCCTTACTGATTTTATTGCCGCAAGAGCTATTGACGGTATGTTTAGCATGGTGGCAAAGGAAGAAGAAGACATCCGTACCAAATATGAGTTTCGCAAAACGGATCTGATGAAAAAAGTGTTTGGCTATGCGGATGAGCAACTGAAGAAAAGAAAGGAACAGCAATCCTCATCCGGAAGTTAAAATCACTGGTAGATCCGGGATGGTTCATTTCTTTCTACGGGTATACCACAGGTTTAGCAGCAGCACCATGATAATAATCACCAGGCCAAAAAACTCACGGGTATCCTCTATCCAGGGTTTTTGGGCCTGCATGGTGGCAGCTATGTTTTCTGCGTTATGCTTTTGGATCCAGTCCAGCACCCCATTTTCTGTAAAGAAAAAATAAGCGGCATAAGCGGTAAAAATCATTATCCCCCCTGCGTACAGGCGCGGGTAATAGCTGCCACGAAAAGCCTGCCAGCAAAGGAAAGCGGCAAAAAGATAGATAGGAATCCAGATATAGGGATCAGCATCATTATACTGCAGCGCAGCACAGGCCAGGAACAGCAAAGAAAAAAACAGGTTGATCCATTTCATAAGGCCAAACATACAAAACCAGCAGCTAAGCTCATAGTATTAGTTCCGCATGGGAAAGCCGATACCTACTGTAAAGCCCAGATTCGCCAGGTTGGTTATACCCGGAATATGCTTATACGGCATGTACTGGTAATATATGCCGATGTTTGCTCCTGTTTCACTACCACTGCCAAAAGGTATATACACACCGGCGCCGGGGCGTGCCGCAAAGGCTATCTTATTTACCTGGTTGGGGTACTCGCCGATATACTGATTATACAAAACAATAGCGCCCCCAATACCTGCAGACACATAAGGCTGTATAGCAGCGCCGGGTTTGATACTATACCGCACTGTGGCCAGCACCGGAATGGTTTGAAGAGAATTGGTCAGCACGGCAGATATATCGCTGCCATCTTCCAGTTTGTATATGGCACGGGAAAATTTTTTATAAAAATCCTGGAAGCCGATAGTAGCGCCAGCAGACAGCTTATCATTTACCCCATACAGAATGGCCACATCAATACCACGCAGTGTGGTATTATCAGTCAGATCTTTCATTTGGCCCACGGGCATAGCGCCGGCAATGCTGGCGGTCATTCTTACCTCGCCCTGCTGCGCATTTGCACTGGCTGCTGCCAGCAGCAATACAGCTATCAGTAATCCTGTCTTTTTCATGTGTTCCCGGTTTTAAATTATTTAACCAATTCCGCAATCAGTTAGCAAGGTATGGTGACTGTGCAAACAGCAGCTCTGCATGTTGCGGCACCCTTGCTGCATTAAAAGTGCCGGTGCCCCTTATCAGCCCGTTCCAAAGCAGGCGTATTTCATTAGTGGCCGGAGCATTTTTCAAATCAAGGAGATCAACCGTTACCGCTCCTTCTGTAATCGTATATGTCCCTATCATTGGTGGAAAGTAATAGTTGTACCCGCCATAGCCCCAGTAGTAAGGATCCCAGTATCCGCCATAGCCGCCCCAGTAGGCGCCATAATCTATCAGCCCGGTGTAGTCATTGTAAATCCGGCTGATGCTCATGCCCAGGTCAGGATCTTCGCCATGGGCCACCCTGGTATATCCGCGTGCCTGCATTTGTGCAGCTATAGCGCTGATCAGCTCCGCATCATACGCTGTCCTCACCCGCTCTATCAATTGGTTGTTGCTGATAACCGCCACTGAATCGGCAAGGCTGAAAGTAGCATACGAAGTAAAGTCAGTTCCGCTGGTGACATTGGTAATATAAAGCGGCTTTTCCGCCGGCTCCAGGTTGTTGACCGCATCTTTTGTGCAGGATACCAGCGCTATGACACCTGCCAGCAAAACAGAAAATATTTTTTGCATAACCTCTATTTAATTATGTGCATATACGTAATAAGCACAACAAACACAGTGCCCCTTTTCTTGTTAGCAGCCAGCCGGCTTTAACTATTTGCAGCAGAAAACAAAAAACCCTCCCGAAACAATCCAGGAGGGCCGTTGATAACAGTTTTCACAATCCGGACAGGCTGGTTTTTCGCCAGTCTATTCAATCCCTTCGGGTTACTAATTCAAGCTTTCGTTAATAAGGGACAACTGCCTTACGCAGTTTCTACCGGTATTGCTCCTTCAGCCAGTACGGTTACGCGGTTGTCAATGACTTCCACAAAACCGCCCTGTATATCGAAGTAGGCAAAATGATTTTGTTTATCCTTTAAAATCTTTACACGTCCGGCCCTGAGCGCACTCACCAGCGGAGCATGCTTGTCCAGCACCTCAAAGGAGCCGCTGATACCTGGCATCTGCACACCGTATACCTCACCGCTGTAAAGCTTTTTTTCAGGAGTAAGTATTTCGAGGTTCATTTGTTTATAGTTCAAGGTTTGAAGTTTAAGGTTCAACATTAAGCCTTAAACTAACAGAGCTTATCCCTGGGCCGCAGCTAACAGCTTCTTCCCTTTCTCAATTGCATCATCAATAGTACCTACCAGGTTGAAGGCTGCTTCGGGATATTCATCCACTTCACCATCCATGATCATGTTGAAGCCGCGGATGGTCTCTTCTATAGGAACGAGCACCCCTTTCAGGCCGGTAAAGGCTTCTGCCACATGGAAAGGCTGCGACAGGAAGCGCTGTACCTTACGGGCACGGGACACCGTCTGCTTATCTTCGTCGCTCAACTCATCCAGGCCGAGGATAGCGATGATATCCTGCAGTTCCTTATAGCGCTGCAGCATCAGCTTTACCCGGTTGGCACAATTGTAATGCGCCTCACCCACGATAGCGGGAGTAAGGATACGGGATGTGGAATCAAGCGGGTCAACAGCCGGGTAGATACCAAGGTCGGCAATCTTACGGCTCAGTACCGTTGTGGCATCAAGGTGCGCAAAGGTAGTGGCAGGTGCAGGGTCGGTCAGGTCATCTGCAGGTACATATACCGCCTGTACGGAGGTGATAGAGCCGTTTTTGGTAGAAGTGATACGCTCCTGCATCAGTCCCATTTCCGTAGCCAGCGTAGGCTGGTAGCCCACCGCAGATGGCATACGGCCCAGCAGGGCCGATACTTCGGAGCCCGCCTGGGTGAAACGGAAGATATTATCTACGAAGAAAAGAATGTCACGTCCTTTTCCCTGTCCGTCACCATCACGGTAGTACTCAGCGATAGTGAGACCGCTCAGCGCCACACGGGCACGGGCCCCGGGGGGCTCATTCATCTGCCCGAATACGAAAGTGGCTTTTGAATCGGCCAGCTCATTCATATCCACTTTGCTCAGATCCCAGCCGCCTTCTTCCATGCTGTGCTTGAAAGCCTCGCCGTATTTCATAATGCCGGCTTCAATCATTTCACGCATCAAATCATTTCCCTCACGGGTACGCTCACCCACACCGGCAAATACGGATACACCGGAATAGGCTTTTGCGATATTGTTGATCAGCTCCTGGATCAATACTGTTTTACCCACACCGGCGCCGCCAAACAGCCCAATCTTACCACCTTTTGCATAGGGCTCGATCAGGTCAATTACTTTAATACCGGTAAAGAGCACTTCAGCCGCTGTGCTCAGGTTTTCAAATGCCGGCGGCATGGCATGGATGGGGCGGCCACCTTCTTTGCTCACGGCAGGCAGGCCGTCAATGGGATCACCCGTTACATTAAACAGGCGGCCTTTGATAGCTTCTCCGGTGGGCATGGTAATGGCCCTGCCGGTATCCACCACTTTGGTGCCCCGCACCAGGCCCTCTGTACCGTCCATTGCAATCGTGCGCACACTGTCTTCGCCGAGGTGCTGCTGCACTTCCAGTACGAGCTTATCCCCATTTTCCTTAGTGAGTTCCAATGCGTTGTAGATGTCGGGCAGCGTGCCGTCAAACTGCACGTCTATTACGGCGCCGATTACCTGCTTAACCTTACCTGTGTTTGCCATATATATTTGAAGGTGTTTATTTTGGCCGCAAAGGTAAGGGGGCAGGGGGTAAATAAGAAAAAAGTTCTGAGAAATCACCTTCCCGTGGAAAAGCTGGGGATTGAGGGATTTTAGGGTGCCGGATGATTTATAGAAAAAGGAAAAACCGGCTGGTAGTTGCTTTAGCATTTGAGCAATTAAGACACTGGTTGTCAATAGCTGCTTTGCTTGCAAAATAGTGGCTTATGGCCTAAATTTATGTGATAGCTGCAATTTTAATGAGCATTCTCAATTTCATAAAAAACATTTTCAAGACCGACTCTGCTCACCAGGTCGGGCCAAAGTTTCAACCCGACCCAAATGCCTATTATTTTCATGAGGACTATTATTGTCAAATAGAATTTTTACCTAAAGAGAACTTTAGTGCTATATCAAAAACTGCGACAGAAATAATTGAACATTCCGAAAAAACATTCGATGGTCATGGGTGGACAGGCTGCTACAGGCGCAATGAATCTCAGGTATCAACTAAAAGCAAAAAATATAAAATGTCGGAATTTGCTGACATGTTATTTGCGGAAGGTTTTTCGGAGTATCCCAGTGTAACAACTGGCTATAGCACAACAGTTTTCCCCTGCGACAACACAAGAGCTTTTAGAAAACAATCTATTATATTATGCATTGACTTTAAAGACGGAATAGTAGAAACCATTTGGCAGGGTGATTAGCCATACAAAGGCGACAATGAAGTTTATAAAAGTTTTCTGCTGGCGCTGGCAGGCAAATACAATTTGCTGCTTGCTGACTGGTGGAAATCAATTGTAGTTGACATTTCTAACTCAAACGAAATTGACAAGTACTTTGCGTATGACGAGTGACCAAAACTATTGCTTACACAGAGTTTTCTACTATACCTG
>DAOLFO010000254.1:0-4982 GCA_035326305.1 Chitinophagaceae bacterium | reverse complement strand
CAAAATCCAAGCACCCCCGCTTCCTGGCTCAGCACAGGGGGAGGGAGTTGCCAGTGACCGCCTGCAGGCACCCATTTGCGGGCCTTTGCCCTTACACCCCAGGCAAGGGGTTGTATACACTGTCCCGCCTCATCCAGCACCAGTGTATCAAACACCAGGTGATCGATGCCTGCATCATACAAGCCGGCAGGAGTGCCGGCAATCACCTGCGCTTCCTCATACAGTTTTTCCTCATTATAATTTTGCAGTTGCTTTATCTGTTGCCTTATATTTTTTACTTCTTTAAAAAGCAATTGCCGCTGCTCCCTTTCCGCCTTTCCAAAGCTGCGTTTATATTTCAGCGCCATGCGGCGAAATTCTTCTGCCCTGATCTTTAGCTGCTTTATTTCTTTATGCACTTTACTGTTAGCCAGCTTTCCTTCCGGTGTGTGCGGAAACACAACGGCACTGGCTTTGGAAGTATTTCCCACTCGCAATACACGGATGCCCTGCCTGATAAGCTGCTCTGCGATATGATCGGTGGCTGCATTACTGGGTGCTGATACCAATACTTTTTCTCCTTTTTTTACCAACTGTGCAATGCCTTGTGCGAGTGTAGTGGTTTTACCAGTACCCGGAGGCCCGTGCAGGATCAGCAGCGACTCATTGTTCATCATAGCAGTTACTGCCTGCTGCTGGCTTTCATTTAAGCGGTTAAGCCCTGCGGGTATTCCGCTGGTTTTCGGGGCGGGGATATGTCCCGTTTCTTTTTCATAGATGGCCGCAAAAAGCCGCAGCAGCGCCGGATGGTTTTCCACCTGCTGCAATCCTTTTTTCATAATGGTGGTAGTGCGTATATCAGGCGACAGCTTAATGCCCACACCATCGTCTTCTATCCAGTCGGGAAAATCGGGAGCAAACAACCTGAAATTGCCGGCTTTGCCTTCCATGCTCAGCAGCACAGCTTTTACCGGCTTCTCTCCGGCAACAAAGCATTCAATGGCCGCTCCATCGCGGAATAAATGATTATCCGGGGGGAAATGAAGGTGGAAGCTGATCTCCGGGTAATCGGCATAGCCGAATGTTTTGCGGGTAACGGTCAGCGGATGCAGGGCCAGCCCTTCGGACTTGAGCTGGCGCAGCGTGTGTTCCTGATCCATACGGTAGCGGGCCGCCTGTTCTTTTTCTTCGAGGTCAATACATTTCAGCAGCAACTGTATGTGTGGGTGCATGCCGGCAAGATAATGAGGATTTCTTTACGGCTGCATTGCCTACATTTGTTTAAAATAAAACGATTAGCATGAAAGCATGGCTTGTCCTTCCTTTTTTAGTTAGCATTTCTGTTTTTTGCGCCAGCAGGAAAAATAAAACACCGCAAAACGAGGGTGTAAGCAATAACATTGCAGCATCAATCATCACCGGCGCCGATCAGACAGAGCAATATATTTCATACCTGCAAAATAAAAGGGTGGGAGTGCTGGCCAATCCCACTACCATCATCGGCAGCAGGCACCTGGTGGACAGCCTGCTGGCAAGGGGGATTCAGATTAAAAAAGTGTTTGGCCCGGAGCATGGCTTTCGTGGCAATGCAAGTGCCGGAGTAAAAGTAAGCGATGAAAAAGATCCTGCTACCGGTGTACCTGTTATTTCCTTATATGGCCCGAAGCGAAAACCGACTAAGGAGGACCTGGCCGATGTTGATATCATGATCTTTGATATACAGGATGTGGGCTGCCGTTTTTATACGTACATCAATGTGCTGGGTCATATTATGGAAGCCTGTGCGGAAAACAATAAAGAGCTGCTGATACTGGATCGTCCCAATCCTAATGGCTACCTGGTTGACGGGCCGGTGCTTGATATGCAGTTTAAGTCAGGCATCGGTGCATATCCTATACCGATAGCGCATGGTATGACCATTGGCGAATTTGCGCAAATGATCAACGGGGAAGGGTGGCTGCCCAACAAGCTGCAATGCAGGCTGAAGATTGTGAAAGTGGCAAACTATAATCACGACATGCCTTATACCTTGCCGGTAAAGCCTTCTCCGAATCTTAACACGCAGCAAAGCATTATGCTGTATCCGTCCACCTGTTTGTTTGAAGGTACGATGCTCAATCACGGGCGGGGCACACAGTTTCCGTTTACAGTCATGGGCAGCCCTTTGCTAAAAGGAAAGTTTGATTTTTCCTATACGCCGGTCAGCATACCCGGCATGAGCGAAACTCCGCTGCACATGAACCAGGTTTGTTACGGACTGGATCTCCGTACTTACGATGTGAACCTGCTGCGCAGTAAAAAGAGGATCAACATAGACTGGATGAAAGAGCTGTATAATGCTTTTCCTGACAAAGAGCGTTTCTTTGACAGATCGCAGAGCAAAGAGATAGGGGATATCAACAAGCTGGCAGGGGTTGCCGCATTTAAAGAGCAAATAATGTCTGGGAAAACGGCCGGGGAAATCTATGCTTCCTGGGAGCCGGGACTCTCTGCCTATAAAGAAATGCGGAAGAAATACCTGCTGTACCCCTAATCAGCAGCAATGATACAACAGGATGTTGCTAATCCACGTTACCGGGTATACGTTCATTCGGATTCTTTTTACCATCAATATCAAGCATCAGGGTGAGCTGAAAGAAATGTTTGCCGGCACCCACCCCATTGCGTACATCGTACTGGTATACATAACCCGGCTGGAGACTGATATAATCAGAAAACTGGTATCCGCAGCCGGCAAAGAAACGGTTGCGCTCAAAGTATGGCGCTTTGTTGGTCAGGAATATTTCTTCAAAAGCGGTGAGATAGAAAGTACCGGGCTCCACTTTTGTATTCTTGATAGGCAGCACCGTGTTTAAGCGGTAACGGAAACGGTTGCGGTAGCCGGTATTAAAAAAACGCTGCTCTATCCGGTAGCGGTGCTCAAATTTGATACGCTCCAGGTAATTGTTCATCGTGAGCTGTTGCCAGAGCCGGACCTCACGGGAAGTAACCGGTTTGGTAAAGCTGCCCGGATCGCTGTAGGTAGTATAGCTGCCGGTGCCCAGCAGCACAGAGAAGTTTTTGTTGAGAAAATAGGAGATGCCTCCCTTTACCTCATGATAAAAATGGTCTTTATAAAAAGACTGGGAACGCAATTGCAGTTCATTGAATATTTCCCATTTGGGAGCCAGCGTCACACGGGTATTGATTACGTTCCAGGAACCGAAATGTGATTTTTGGGATAAAACAGTACAGGCGGATGCCAGGCAGCACGCCGTTGCCACTAAATGCTTCATTACAGCTTCATCAAACTTTAAAACTCTCTTTCCGCATTAAAATTTTCCAGCTCACGGGCTACGGCGGTCAGAAACGTAGCGCCCAGGCTGCCATCCACAATACGATGGTCGTAACTCATGCTAAGATACATCATGTGGCGGATAGCAATGCTGTCACCCTGCGGGGTTTCCACCACCACCGGCCTTTTTTTAATGGCGCCCACAGCAAGGATGGCCACTTGCGGCTGATTGATAATAGGTGTGCCCATGAGGCTGCCAAATGTGCCAACGTTTGTAAGGGTAAAAGTGCCCCCCTGTGTATCATCGGCTTTCAGCTTGCCGTTGCGGGCACTGTCGGCCAGGGTATTGACCTGCCGGGACAGGCCTACCAGGTTTAGCTGATCGGCATTCTTTATTACCGGCACGATCAGGTTGCCGCTGGGAAGTGCGGTAGCCATACCGATATTGATATCTTTTTTCACAATGATCTTATCGCCTTCCACCGAGCTGTTGATAAGCGGGAATTTTTTAATACACCTGACAACGGCTTCTATAAACAGTGGAGTAAAAGTAATTTTAGTGCCTTCTCTTTTTTCAAATTCTTTTTTCACCTTATCCCGCCACATTACCAGGTTGCTTACATCCGCTTCGGTAAAGCTGGTCACATGCGGGCTGGTATGTTTGCTGCGCACCATGTGGTCTGCAATCAGCCTGCGCATACGATCCATTTCAATTATCTCAGCATTGCCCTGGTAGCTTACGGCTGACGGCTGCTGTGTTGCCACCGGCAGCGGGCTTGTTTCTGCATCCCGTATTACAGCAGCAGGGGCGGCTGCAGCCACCGGCATTTTTACTTTACCTGCTTTTTTATCATTTACATATTGCAGGATATCTTTTTTAGTAACACGTCCCTCATTGCCGGTGCCGGTAATATGCTCCAGCTCAGCAAGCGCAATGCCTTCGCTGGCGGCTATGTTCAGCACCAGCGGAGAGTAAAAGCGGCTGGTGGCTGCAGCGGCCGTTGTAACGCTGGCAGCAACAGGAGCGGCAACTTCTTTTACCGGCTCAGGATGGCTGGTGTTTTCTGCTGTCACTACGGGCTGCACCTGCACTGCAGGCTGCGGAGCAGGTGTTGCCGGTGCTGTGCCTGCATCTGCACCCGTTTTTATCCGCGCAATGACGGCGCCGATAGGCACCACATCATCCACTTTATAAAGGATTTCCTCTATTATACCTTCTGCTGTGCTGGGCACCTCACTGTCTACCTTGTCTGTGGCAATTTCCAGTACAGTTTCGTCCATCTTTACTGTATCGCCGGGTTGCTTGTGCCACTTCAGGATGGTGGCTTCCATAATACTTTCGCCCAGCTTAGGCATTACGAGTTCTGCTATTGCCATAAAGTTGTTTATTATTGATCAGCTACAGGATTAAACACCGTTGCTGCCTGCCGTATTCCTCTGTTCCGGTCCGGTACAGAAGCCAATAAGCAAGCAATTTTTTTAACCGGGCAAAGGTAACGAATTGAGCCTAATTATGCGATCAGTTGTTAGTAAGGATAAACCGGCGTAAAAAGTCGAGCGCCCGGGATGCGGTCATGCTGATATTGCGCTGCCGGTCAAAGCGCAGGTGCAGTTGCACCGTTACTGTTTTTTCCCTGCTGCCGGCAGCCACCCATACTGTTCCCACGGGTTTTGCTTCCGTTCCTCCATCGGGCCCCATAATGCCGGATACCGCCAGCGCATAATCGGT
>DAOLFO010000006.1:0-26986 GCA_035326305.1 Chitinophagaceae bacterium | reverse complement strand
GTTTGTCCGCCGTAATAATAAATATCCTGGTAGGAAAAAACGAACCGGTCATAGTCTTTGTTTAAGAATTTGGTTTTATAATCATTGTCATCCCTGTTGCGTGACATATCAGCCTTGCTGAAATTTTGCAGGCTGCTCCATGAGCGGTATGAATAATAAGATGGCCATATACCGGGCAGGTGCCACTGGTGGTGGTAAAACTGGTCCAGCGAAGCGTCATACATGCCGGCCAGCATTTCGGCTGCCAGCTTTTCGTTTTTGGCACCGCTTATCTTTAGTTTCCACTTTTCTTCACTGCCGGGCAGGGCTTTATCGCGGAAGGTGGCGTATTCTATTTTTAAATCTTTATTGCTCCACGGCACTACGATGGTTTGCTGGTATTGGTATACCCGGTTGTGCCTGACAAACATCCAGCTTACACCATAGCCGCCACGGTCAGCTTCGGTGGCGGTGAATATAAAGCTTTTCTTTTCATTGTTAAGCTGCTGAAAGCTGTAACTCACCTGCTGCTCTTTGCCATATCCTTTCTCCGTTTGCTGGATAAGAAAAATATCTGTGGCAGCGCTGCCTATCTGTATGGTTGTTTTTTCTCCCGGTTCAATGGGCCTGCCCTGCTCTGCCAGCAAGTAAGATGGCAGGCTCAGCTTATGCTGGCGGGGGTCATGCAGCTCCACATATTTTATTTCTTTTACGGTTTCATTCTTTTCATCTGCAGTGCTTATCTCTATCATATAGCTGCCCGGTGCCAGTTGGCTGATGCCGGCAGGCCATAGGCCATCCTTGCGTGAGCTGTCTGTTTTAGTAAACACCACTTCTTCTTTTTCCCGGGATGCAGGGTCGGTTTCATTATCATATTCATCATGCGGGAAAAGCCTGGTGTATTCCTCCTTTGTCATAATGAACTGGTCAGGGCGCTCCCAATAGCGTTCCCGTATCAGCCGGCTTTCTGTTTTCAGCCGGGTAATGGTCACTGTAACCGGGGTGGGTACAAACTCACCATTCATATTTTGTGTCAGCAGCGGAATCTGCTTCAGGCTGTCGGCCGGCAGCGATGCAGGAAGAGCGCTTTTTATGAGCAGTGATTTATACCCGGCAGATACCGTAGTGGCGGCGCTGCGGGTTTCACCATTTATATCCGTTACATCTGCATAAATGGTATAATCAAAAACCGGGTCCAGTTTTTTATGGATGCTCCTGTCCGGTATGGCGGAGAAGGTGACAGTGAACCTGCCGTCGGTGCCAGTCGTGATTTCGCCGTGCGCTATTTCCATTTCCTGCACCGGCGGCAGCCAGCCTCTGCGAAACAGCCAGTGATAGATAAACCGCGGCTGGCGCACTACCCTGTATTTTACTGTTGCCCCGTCTATATTATTTCCGGCATAGGCTTTGGCAAACCCGGTTACGGTGATGCTGTCATTCACCCGGTATGTTTCTTTTACCGGTTCATATTCTGCATAGAACTTAGGTCGCTTGTATTCTTCCACATAAAAGGAAGCGGCGGCGTTTTCCTTTTTACTGTACAGGGAGAAATTTCCATTCAGCCCCGAAGCCGGAAGCCGGAAAGTACCAGAAAAGGAGCCATACTCATTAGTAGTTAACCTGAGCGAATCAATATCCTGGTAGTTGGCATCACGCAGGTAAATGGTAGTGGTATGAGCGGCCAGGATACCGGCCTGCCCTTTTTGTGTTTTGCTTAATACAATGCCTTTGAAATATACTGTCTGCCCGGGACGGTACAGGCTCCTGTCGGTAAACAGGAAAATGTTATTGGTTACTTTCTCTGCATTTTCATCGTAGTGGTAGTAATAATCATTTATCCATTCACCCATCCGCAGCTTATCTGCTTTATAGTTTATTTCAAGCAGGTAGTTAGGCCGGTTGTAGCGGTTGGAGCCGGCGGCAGCGGATTCTTTTTTCCGGAAATAACCGTTCTTGTCTGTATGGTACAGGTCCTTTTTCTCCCGGATATATTTTGATTGCTTATAGTCGTATTGCTGCTCCCATACCTGCACCGCAGCGCCGGCCAGCGGCTGACCGCTTTGCCTGTCAAGCACAAAAAAGTCGGTTTCGTTACTGACAAAGCTGATAGAAGAAATGTAAAAGGTGCGGGCTCCCAGTATTGTTTTTTTATCAGAGAAATTTTTATCTGTACCGGCTATCAGCATATAACTCCCGGCGGGCAGTGCATCTATTTTTATCTCTGTGCTGTGCTCCTGCAGGTCGTTTACAGGCGGCAGGGGCTGTTCCCATGTTTTAATGCTTTTTATAGCGATTAATTTTTTCCAGTAAGCCTGGTTATCGCTTTGATTGAGCGATTCCAGCAGCCGCTCATCAGCAGGGATGATACGCAGGTACAGCGTTTGAAAATTTTTATACTTTACTAATGCCCTGAAGGGCTGCTGCGGCACATTTACTTTTTCCAGGCTGAAGCGGAGAGAAGGGCGTTTCAGCGTCTGCAGCAGGTTGTATGCATTTATTTTTCCTTCTGATGAATCTTTTTGGAGCAACAGCTTTTCACAGATTTCTTTGGCTTTTACCAGCGCCATGCGGTGGGTGCTGTCGCCGTAAGCCTGGTAGGTTTGCCCTTGCTGGTGATAGTGCGCTGCCACCAGGTACCAGGCCTGTGCAGCAGCAGGCGTTGACTCATACTGGTGGGCAATATGGTTTACAGAAAGAAAGTATAGCTCTTCCTTATCCGGGTGTGTGGCATAGGTTTTTACAAACTGCAGCCTGCCCAGGTCCGCGTCTATCAGGGCATCAGGCTTCTCATCGCTGATATGAAAAGCAATCAGCCGCTGCCACAGCAGCAATGCCTTGTGGTGCAGGGATGCGGTATCCTTAGTAGTGAAAGAACGATGAATAAAATCTGCTGCAGGGTCAAAAGCTGCAGCCTGGTCTATTTCAAAGGCATAGGCCGGGCGGGATAAATCTCTTTCGGTGCTTCCGAAATAAGCAAGGGCCTCATGTGCCAGCATGTCAAAAAGGGTGGGGCGCAGGTGCCGCATGTTTCCTTTTAGTATTATGGCATCATACGGTTTCAGTAAGATTTTCTGCAGGGCTTTTTCGTCCTCTAATGAGGCCAGGTACAGGCTGGTGATTTGCCGGTGAAAATCATCGGCAGTCCAGGTAGCGATATCTTCTTTTACAAAGTTGATAGTGTTGGTGCGGCTGTAGATTTGCCAACGCTGCCTTTGAAAATAACCCTGGTAAATACCGGCCAGCATGCTCTGCAATAAAGCCCTGGTGGCGCCAGTGCTGCCGCTTATCTCTTTTTCAATATCACGGATGGAAAGCGCTTCGTTTTCTTCACGGGTTTCACTTTGCAGGGTGGTCATGTACAGCAACGACTTTACAACCTGCGCTTCCTGCTTTTCTTTTTTGGCAAGAGTATATATACTCTTTACCTCCTGTAAGGCAGAGGCGGGCAGGTTTTTTTTAATGAAATCCTCCACTTTTTTCCAGTTGGGGGCATAATCTTTTTGTGGCGGCTGGCTGTGCGTGTTTGACATAGAAAATAAAAGTGTAAGTAGAAAAAGGGTTTTATGCAAAGCGTATTTCATACGAAGGCTTATTTTAATACAAGTTAATAAAATGTAAGCAGGCATAGGATGCAGAACTTCCGCAAATTTCACAGAAGGAGACCGGATTTATGCATTACCGGGCTAATATTTTGTTAACAGGCGGCAGTAATGGCCCGGAGAGCACGGGATGAAAATAAAATTGCAGATGGGAAAAGCCTGCCGTTTTGATTTGCAGCGCATAGACCGATCGCGGGCGGGAAGGTTTAACCATTTATAAAAGACAGAAAACCACTTTAACAGGCGGCGGTTTTTTGATGCCTGATATGCCTCTTACCAGGCATTATTTTTTGCCATTAACCTTAAATAACAATTAGCCGGAATGGTTGCTGATGCTGCATTTTGAGGCGCCTGTATGATGCCGGCAGAAAGATGTGAAAGCCGTTTAACTTTTTCCGTGCTGCTTTAGCATTTCATGGCACCTGCTTTGGATTTAATTGTGTGCATTCGATTTTGAATGAGCCATAAAAACAAACAGTATGAAAACAATCTTTACACTTTTTGCTTCTCTTCTTTTATCTGCCTCCTTGCTGGCAGCCGATTTTATGCCTAAGAGCATGCTGACGGTACAGTCTGCAGGTAATGAAGATATCCGCGTGGTGGTGGATGGCCGCCGCTTTGAAACAGATGCCAACCGCATCGTCATCTATGACCTGGGCACCGGCCGTCACAGCATTAAAATATACCGGGAAAGGCGGAACGGATTTTTCTCTATCCTGGGCAGCCGCTACGAGCTGGTGTATAATACCAGCATACAGGTAAAGAACCGCAGCCATATCCAGGTCAGTATTGACAGGAATGGACGGGCCAGCATGGTGGAGTCGAGGCTGATTGCAAACGGAAGAAACAGCAACATGGGCAACGACCGGTACTTTGACTTTGAAAAAGATGGCCGCCGGGGCGACTACGACTACAACGACACCTATGCCCGTGCTATGAATGACCGGGAGTTTAAAGCGGTATTGCAGGCCATTGATAAAGAGTGGCTGGAAAGCAACAAGCTGAAATCGGCCCTGCAGATAGTGCGCAACAACAACCTGTCATCGGCCCAGGTGAAAGAAATGCTCCTGCTGTTCAGCTTTGAGAACAATAAGCTGGAACTGGCCAAGCAGGCATACGCCAATACAGTGGATAAACGGAACTATACAATGGTGTATGATGTTTTCAGCTTCAGCAGCAGCAAAACAGAGCTTGACAGGTTTATCAGGGGAGGAAGATTTTAGTGTGCTGTATGAATAAAGTGAATGGCGCCTCCCAAAAAGGCGCCATTTTTATATATGAAAAGGGTTGCCTTATTTTTGAGGCAACCCTTTTTTCACTGTAGCGGGATCGGGAGTTTTTTTGAACACCTTATGGATATTTTGGAATTAGTTGCCTCAATAACAACCGATGTAAATGAGTGAAAAAATGGTAACTAACCTGAATTATGCCATTTGCAAACCAATGTTCGACAAGGACTTATAGAAATAATCTGACATCAGAAAATGACTGATATTTCTCATCCAATAATACTGAACATATTTTCATATTTTAATGGCTTAATTATAGCCACTCAACATGTTAAATGTCAACGAACTATTTATTGCACTTTTTAATTGCAAGGATGAAAGTCAGCTTCATGCAATCATAACTTCCAACAACCTTTTTGCAAACTCAAATTGGAAGCCTCTGGGTGGCAATTTCAGCAATTATGGAATAGTCAAAAACCAGCAATCCAACCCGATTGCTGCCTTAATTGAAAAGGTCACTAATTCTATCGATGCAATTCTCACAAAACACTGTTTGGAAAAAGATATTGATCCAAAGTCGAAGTTGGCCCCTCAATCCATGGAAGAAGCGATAGAAAGATTTCTGCCGAACAACAAAAACTGGGATTTGGCATCGCACAGACGGAAACAGTCTGAGGAAATTCAAATTATCGCTGATGGGGATGGTCCGAAGTCTGCGAAACCCAATGTCGGCACTTCCGTGGTCGTTTACGACAATGGTGAAGGACAAAGGCCGGAAGATTTTGAAAAGACATTCTTGTCCCTCGTTAGGGGTAATAAAAACGATATTCAATTTGTCCAAGGGAAATATAATATGGGAGGTACTGGAGCTATCGTTTTCTGCGGTAAGAAAAGGTACCACCTAATAGCGTCCAAAAGATATGACGGTGGTGATTTTGGATTTACCTTAATTCGTGAACACCCAAAAACGGAGGACGACCATGCGAAGGAAACATGGTATGAGTATTTTACTGTTGATGACAAAATACCCTCTTTCCCCATCACAGAATTGGATTTAGGATTAGAAGGAAGAAAATTTAAGACAGGGACAATTCTAAAACTCTATTCGTACCAATTTCCGAAAGGGTATTCTGCATTCTCGCAGGACCTAAATCAAAGTATTAATGAATATCTATATAGCCCTGCATTACCTATTTTGACAAAGGACACAGCGTTGCGTTATCCCAATAATAAAATCCTGGTTACAGATCTTTATGGTCTTAAAAGGAGATTGTTTAGAGAAGAAGAAGAGTATCTCGAAGATAAGTTTTCACTTGACCTCCAGAATGAAGAATTGTTCGGAAAAATGAAAGTTACATGTTTTGTATTCAGAACAAAGGTTAAAGATTATGACCTAAAACGTACTAAAGAGATAATACATGAAAGATATTTCAAGAACGGGATGGCCGTACTTTTCTCACTGAACGGCCAGGTTCATGGGCATTATACTTCTGAATTTATCACCAGGTCACTTAAATTAAATCTGCTAAAAAATCACTTACTTATTCACGTGGATTGTACTGAGATGAAATATGATTTTCGAAAGGAATTGTTTATGGCATCAAGGGACAGGCTAAAGGACGGTGAAGAAACCCAGCAGCTCAGATGGTATTTAGCGCAAGAGCTTAGTAAATCTGATGGCCGGTTGGCTGCAATCGAGAAAAAAAGAAAGCAAGCAGCAGAAATTGACACATCTTCCGATACTCAAAAGTTGTTGAAAGATTTCACAAAGAATATGCCCATTGATTCGGACTTGATGAAGCTTTTAAGCCAGACATTCAAGCTTGATATCAAAAAGGAAGGAGTCCAGAAGAATGAAAATAAAGCAACAAAAACAAAGGAAGAAAAAGAACCACAGCCATTTATGCCTCAAAGATTCCCAACCCTGTTTAGGCTTAAAGTAAAAAATGATGGAGAGACAGAGGTCAGCAAAATTCCAGTGGGAAGTGAAAAAGTAATTGCCTTTCAGACAGATATTGAGAACGATTATTTTGACCGGATTGATGAACCTGGTGAATTGAAACTGGCACTCATCAACTTTAAAAAAAATGATGTGACTGGGGGTGATAAACCTGGGTCTCCCAAAGACCTTTCGGATATATTCAATATCACGCGAAGCAGCCCTAAAGACGGCACGATAAAAATCTACCTAAACCCCAAAAACCAAGCATACTTAGGGGACAGTATTCAAATAAAAACTACTCTTACTGCCCCTGGTGAAGATTTCGACCAACTGTTCTGGGTTAAAATTACTGACACTGACAAACCAAAAGAAAAGAATCCTAAACCCGAAAATGAAGACGAAAAGATTGGACTTCCGCCATTAGTTTTTGCTTATCAGAATACAGAGGGAAAGACTGAAAATGCGGTAGCTTGGGATGCGGTAGAAGAAGCGACTGGAATTGAAATGGTGCATAAGACAGTTATGGTTCCGGAAGCAGCGGGAGATAACCTCACCAAAATATTTGTAAACATGGACAGTAGTGTCCTGATGAATTTTAAATCCAAGTATAAAAATCCAAACCAGGAACAAATTGAAATTGCAAATAGAAAATACTATACGTCAGTATATTTTCATACTCTATTTCTCTACACAATTACTAAAAACCGCGGTTATGAAATTCATCAAAGATTGAATGGGTCAGAGCAACCAGAAATTGTAGATGTTGGAACTTATCTCAAAGATGTTTTCGAGAATTATTATTCGACTTTCATATTAAATTTTGGTGGAATGAATGAATTAATGATTGGCGTTGGAGAATAAATAATGAGTATCGTGTGCTACACACCAAATTCCATGGCCAGTAGTTCAAGGCTTTCTTGTATCGTTGCTTTTTTGCTTCGTCTGCTTTTGGGGTATTCTAACATGCCCTTTATAAGTTTAAAAATAAAATCCTTATGCGGAACCAATGATACAAAATCGTCCGGTTGTACCTGTCCGATAGGTACATTATATTCAAAAATAAACCAAAAGAGTTTGCCCAACTGGAAGACATCAGATTCTTCATCTATTACACAATCTAATCCAAGGTTCGATGCTTCGGTCAAAAACTTGTTCATTGCTTCGGGTGACAACCAACCAATCGGACCTATTTTTTCCCCAATGTCATCATAATCTTTGTCGCGATGAGCAACCAAACCTAAATCTCCAACCTTCCAGATAAATTTTCTTCCTCGATCTTCATCCTCATCATTCAAATAAAACAATAAAATATTGTCCGGCTTTATGTCTCTGTGATAAAAGTCAAGATCGTGCAAAGTTTTTATCCCGTTATAAATATCAACACAAAGCTTTACCCTTTCTTGAAAATCAATGTTTATAGAATTTTTGAGTAAATATTCTTTCAAATCAGTATCCGCTTTTTCCATAACATAGTATGGGAATAGCTTGCCATCAAGATCTAATAGACCATCACCTTCTATGGAAACGACATTTCTACCAGCATTGTGATCTTTAACTTTATTAAGTGCATCAATTTCATTCATAAATCTCCCATACCGCCTCTGTACCCAGTCTGGACTGTATCTGTTTGGCTTTGAAAAACTGCAGATTTTTATTGCTCTATCTGCCTCTTCTTCCTGGGGGTCATAAATAGTATAAACAGACGAATTTCCACCTTTTGAAATGCTATATGAACTGTTTATATACTTCAGATAGTAAGTCTTACCTTCGATATCAATTGAGTTCTGTTCAGGTACAACCTCACCATCATTTTCAGTAAGCAAAACTTTTTTAATTCGCCTGTCAAACTGCATCTTCTGTAAAAATTATTTCTTTTTTAAGTTCGTTGAGTATTCCACTATCTAAAAGACAATATCCATCAATTTCTTTGAGTGGCTTTTCAGAGATATTGTAGAATTTTATTGCGTCACTAATAACGTCATATTCAGTTTCTTCATTTTCTTTGATTTTAGAAAGCGGGTTTGGTTCTTTGTTTAGCAGAAGACGTTCAAAAAATTTTAGTCTCTCTTCACGTGCTCTTTTTGAATTAGATTGGCTTACACAATTATTGGCATACTCCTGAAATGACCAGCATTTATCGTTTGTCGGGTAGATATCTTCTCCAATCAACACGAGTATCTTATACTGATATCTCAATAATTCGTCTGAGATTTTGCTTCCATGATTGTGGATAAAACTGAATAATGTATAAAAGTCGTTTCGCTGACGATACCTTGTTGCACTAATTGAATAAAGCTTATCAAGCTCAATTATTTTGCGAAGGATGTTTGTAAAACCAGTCTCCAGGCTCTGAATTTCCTCCGGTCCGATACTTTGGTTTTCGTAGAGTTTATCAACGGTTATTTTTTTATCGGTTATTCCAAATTTTTCCAGCGTAATCAGCTCTGAAACAAAATCCAAATCGCTTAACCTATCCAGCGATTTGGCAGTGAAAAGTTTCAATTTTTCAAATTCCTCACTTCCCGCCAATTTCTCAACGAGTTCCTGAAAGGCAGTTGAAAAAAATTCAGCACGCTTTATTTCAGGACGGTTTAGCTTTATACCATATTTATTTACACGGTAATAAAAATCCTCAACCATGCCCTCCCCACCTTCCTCGGTGGTAATTATACAAACAAAGATTCTGTACTCCCTGTAAAGTTTATCATCAGTTGTCGCATCATAGTCTTTCTTTTCTGTATCCGAAAACAATTTTTTCTGATAACCGATAAATGTCCTTGTTCTTTGCTGTCCATCAACCATATCATAATTGCCATTCTTTTGATGAATAAAGAAAGTAGGCAATGGGTATCCCAATTTGACAGATTCAATCAGCCTTTTTTTTGATAGCGGAGGCCATATATCGTTCCTTTGATAAGGAGGATTCAAGTTCAGCTTCTTCTTATCATAAAGTTCAATAAGATCTTGAATACACCATTCTTTGATTTCGTACTGCATAATTTGTGATTATTAAATGAAGCAAGCAGCGCATCCTTCTCCTTCTGCCTCATCTAAGATATCCAAAAGATAAGAGGACTTCTTATTGTTTGCTCTTTCAAGCTTTTTAATCTGGTCTTCTTTCACTTGGGCCATGCGTTCTGGTTTGACCAAGTCTTCCAAACGTTCATCTTGCATCCAAGTATAACCATCCTTTTCATATTCCATTGCACTTTTAAATTTTTCAGGATGCTGCTCATATAGCCAAATCCATTCAATTTTTTGCTGAAAAAAACAAAAGTAACAACCTGATCTGCTTCGTGCATATTCCCCTTTTTTGCCATTCACCTCAAAATTCACTTTCTCATAATATTGAGGAACGCCTACTCCGCTGTCCTTGAGTATATTAAAAATATCTTCTCTAACAAGAACATCTTCATTATCAATTAATGGAAATTTATCAATTAAAGCGAGGGGATAATTAGTTGATTTAAGAAAACGAAAAACTGCCTCATTAAAATCTTTAGTAGCCAATTCTAGCAGCGCACCCAGTTTTTCTGATTCAGTGAATCTGGTTGACAGGGGTTCGTTGACGATTTCTAATATACGATTAATATTTCCTGTGTTTGAGGAATTGAATAATTCAGTCAAGGTTGAAACGTTGTCGTTTCGCAAAACCTTCCGAATAACATCCTCGCTCCATATATTTTTCCGAAAGGGAAATATGGACTGAATGTTCGACTTCTTAGAAATATATCCTTCTCTATCCTCATCCCCGCGAATTCCAACATAAGAGATTACCGGATCATCACCTACCCATTTTTCAAAAGGGTCCAGCTTCAATTTCCGTGTGCACCAACGCGACATTGATGACGGCAGGTATCCTCCGTATAATTTAAGGTAATGGTCGAATGGATCTTCATGACTGTTCGCAGCAGCTTCCAGTACCTGAATTTTCTTTCCAAGGTATATTTCAAGGTTTTTTATCAGTTGATATGTTTCGGCCAATTCTTTACCGGTATCACAGGTATAATACTCAATATCAAGTTGAGGGTACTTGTGAAACAGGTATATGGCCAGAGCAGCACTGTCTTTTCCTCCTGAAATACCTAAAACGTGCCTTACTTTATTTTTCATCCTTTAAGAGTTCTTCTAACAATTTAGCCAAAGTCGCAATATTCAATTGTTTATCCCCGCTAAGCTTGGTTTTGAGGACGGTTTGCAATTGGATTAATTCCTTGTTTTTAGTAATGGGAAGCCTTACGAGGTTTTTCTGTAATCCCTCAATAAATGAAGTAACTTCGAGTTTAAGAACAATTTCCTTACGCTCGTCGAACCCGCCTCTGCTAATCTCGCACAAATTGTCAAGTTCATGAACGGTATCCTTTAGCTTTTCAAAAAGTCTGGGCCTGTCTTCATCGGTAAAATAATCCAATGATTTCCCAACACAGGCTTGGGCGATTGAATTAAGCCAGGCCCTCCGGTCATCTAACTCTGAATTTATTCTTTGCCAGAAAGTCCTTTGATGCGGAAGCAGGAGATGTTTTTTTACATCTTGAAACCGAACCTGAAGGGCATACTTATAATCAGGGAACTCTGTTTCTTCCCCAACAATCTCTATTCTAATAAAAGTCTCGAATTCGTCAATCAGTTCATCATAACACGACCTTATTTCCTTAATACTACCCTTTAGCATTGATACGAAATGCTCCAGCTCTTGCTGATTCTTCTGTAGCTGAACAATACTAAAGCCTAAGGCTTTTGGGAATGCATCAAAAAATGTTTCTTCAGGATCCCTTGAAAAAGCAATAGCATCTCTCAACGCTAAGGTTTTTTTATCCAGCTTTTTGGTATTCTTTGCAAAAGCAGGAAGTTCCTTGTAAAATGTCAAGAACGGACGGACCGTTGCTATAAATACTTCACTCGTTGGATTTTCCTGCTCTGACTGGTTTAAAATTTTACGGTATTTGTTAAATATGCTCAACTTTACCCCTGCGATATCAAATGCCTTGACTTCAAAATCGCCTGGCTCCCGGCTTACAAGGTCTAACGTATCGTCTGAAAGTGTCGGAATGTATCCGTCTTTTCCAAATAAAGCAAAATCATCTCGACGGCAAAAGAGAAAAATGGGAATCCAAAAATCGACAAACCCTTTTTTAAGTTTAAACGGAGCTGAGGTAAGTAGTTCAACAAATTCTTTCAAATTTCTTCGACCGCCACGGGTGCTTTCTAAAAAAATATTACTAGAATCCCAAAGTTGCCTGAATGACTCGTCAGTAGGATTTGTTAGTACATATTCACCCCTGATCTTCCGGTGAATGCCGGTTTCCCTTAGTAAAGAAAGGTATACAGTTTTTTCCGGAGGAAATTTCGAGATATCAAATCCTATATCCTGACGGCTCCAATGCTCTGTCAAGTTCTTGAGTAAACCTTTTTTTGCCGTTGCGAGCGCTCCGGATAACCTGGTTTTATTGACCATCTCGTTCCTGTAAACCGGCGATGCTGAATAAACATCTCTACATATTCTGGATAACAGCCTATTAAATGATTTCTGATCTGAAACTTTTTCCCTTTTCCCTTTAAAAAACCAGGTTATTGAAGAATTTTCGGAATAAAGATTTCCTATCACATAATGGTTGAGTAGTTTTACTTGGTGTTGTAAAATACTATTCAATTCCCGAACAGCGACTCGGTCATCAGCATATTTTTCCTTAACCTTCTCAATTTTTTCTATCTCAAACAACAGATTTCTTATCTCTTCGGTGCTCTTATAAAAACCGTAGAGCACAGCTTCCTGGCATTCATCTGACACTTCTTTAATATCCCTTTCCCTTAAATTATCAGAAAAAATGAGATTAATAAACCCATCAATTTCTCCCTCTGGGGCTAACTTTTGTGGGGCTTCACTTAAATGAAAAGCAAAAAATCTTGGTGTGCCTTTTTCAAAGTACACAGCCTTTGCCGGGATATACGGAAATTCAAAATGCTTACTTAAATGATGGACGACGTTTGTGACTTTTTCAATAAAATTACCTGCTTCGTCTATCGCAAGTTCAATGTCAAGGTCTGTGCCTTCAAATAGAATATATTTGTTGCTGTGCTTTACAAATCTGACAATCTTTAACGCTTCAAGTCTAACCAATATCTTTTCCGGGTGAGGAATGCCCAAGCTGTATCTTCCGTATTCGGTCAGGAAATCCATGTTGATTTTTGCTGACGCAGAACCAAAAATGTTAAGTAGTCCTATTGCCTTAATAAGCCTGAGTGCATCAGCGATACTGTCAGTGAATAGCCCTTCTACACGTTCAATTGCTGTACGGATTGCCGCCCAATGTGTGTAGTGTGGATTATACTTAGTGGTTAGAAATGAGTAATAATTATGTATGAGGTAATCATACACATTAGCCAAATTAAAGTAAGGCGAGTTTGACACATCAAAATCCTTAATACCCAAATGATCATTAGACTCTATAAAGGAAAATAGTGAACGCTCGTTTTGACCATACTTCTGTAGTCCTAACGTAAGGACTGCTGCCGACAGAATATCAAAAGGTAATAGTCGTTCGGCAATTGTTTCTGAAAAGTAGTCTTTTAGCGGAAAGGCTTTTGCTGATTCTATACTCTTAAAAAGCTTGTGAAAGTTTTTGTCCCTGGAGATTCCGGACGACGAAAGTCTCTCAGAGGCCAGGTATAACAATTGTTCTACAGGCTCATTAAATGTAATTTCCTTTAACCTTCCTTTTACTTTATCCCACTCTTTCTGCTGCGAAGCTGACAAACTTCTTGAATATCCATTAAAATCCTGGTGAAGGGAGGTAATTAAAAAGATATTTTTTTGTTGGTCATTTACATATTCTGCAATCTGTTGAATAAAATACAATTCGATTTCCGGATTGTGCTTTGATGCGTATTCCAGAAATTTTCCAAATTCGTCAATTACTATAACCAGCCCTTTCCCCGATTTAGATAATCCCTTATAATGCTTATCCAACAAAGACAATATATCCTGAACGGTAAAATCTTTTTTTATTAATCCAAGATGCTTACCAATAACACTTTTAAGCGATGCATATTCCCCAACAATGCGCAAGAATTCAAATTCCTTTGATTTATTAATTCCGCGGTTTAGGCTGGAAAAATATTCCTTCTTTCGATTGATATTTTTCTCAAATGCCCATAAAAAAGCAGACTTCCCAATTCCATACGCCCCAACAATGCTAAAACAACGAATTCCCGTCTGATAGTCATTTATCATTTGGGTAAATGCTATTCTGGCATTGGGTGTCGGTATATAATTCAATGGTGAATTTACATCCCTTATGATGTTTACAGAGGGCGCAAAAATGGTCTTATTGATTGTATTTTTAGTGGCTGAAGTAGTCATTTAGTATTTCGTACTTATTAAATGAAGTTTTGAATTGCAGTAACTGAACGCCTGCAGTTTCTGTGTAAGTAATGCCTTTATAGTTAGTCTTGATCTGTTGTAGTTTATTATATAATCCATCGGCATTCAACGCAAAGACCGCACCCGGAGAATTTGGACCCGTGAGCAACTCTCGAAAACTTATTGACTTAGCGCCCTCATAAGTATCCAGAATGTTGAATAATGCAATTTGATAAGGTAAGTCAATTCTGTCCTCAGATTCGATTTTGTACCATTCCGTAAGTTTACCGTCCAAACCACGCTGTTTGTATCTCTTTATCAAGTCAAGATCAATCAATATGCCATTGAAGTCGTCTTCAATTTCAAAATTCTCTCCTTTTTGCGGCTTTGAATACATTCGTATAAAAACATTAGAGTCACGTTCTATCGTGTTCTCGTTGGCTGTATTAGAATCGTGTTCTTTAGCCTTACGATGAAGGAAATTAATCAGTTGATCTTTGGTGAACTCAATCCTTTCTTTACGAAATTCATTAAAAACCAAGTTTGATACGGAAAAGCGGTTGGTTTTTATTAAGTGATAATGCAATAGCCAGATTGTTGCAAAATCTTCGAGGTAAATATCCTTACCACGCCTTCCAAAAAGGTAATGGGCTATCTCGGTCGGAGCGTCCTTATCGTCCAAAACTCCGAACGCACGTCCCCAATAGCGTAAAGAAGCAACCATATTCTTTCCCACGCCGAGTTCCACAACGGCCATTTCATCGCCAAAACTTTTATTAGCATTGGAATAATCAAATATTTTCTTAAGCCAAAACTGTTTGCAAATGAATGACTCGTGGCCAGAAAAGTATAGTTTTTGTGCCATAATTCTTTCAAAAATAAACTATTATAACGTACGTGCACCTGTTTAACCCGGGTAATAATATACCGCATGTGGACAAAATATTGACGGACAGTAAACAGCTTTTTCTTATATTATTCACAGCTAAATAGCACTCAACGGGACTATTTGCGATTAAGTTCTACCAATCACCGTGCAAAGCTAATGCAGCACGTTTGGTGTTCGGCGGATATGAATCCAGCACTATCCGCCTGTGTGTTAGGGCAACAAAAAACGGCTCGAAAGAGCCGTTCTGTGTAGCGGGATCGGGAGTTGAACCCGAGACCTTTGGGTTATGAATCCAACGCTCTAACCACCTGAGCTACCCCGCCAACGGGCGGCAAAAATAAATATTCCACCTTTAAATCCGAAATGATTTTTACAATGGCTAAGGGCTTATTAACCTTACCTTTAGCCGGTGATACGTGTCGCCACACCTGCCGATGCCGCCGCTATCCTGGATATCTATGCCCCGTATATCCGGGACACTTCCCTCACGTTTGAAACGGAAGTGCCTTCGGAAAAGGAATTTGCCCGGCGCATACTAACGTACCTGCAGGAGTGGCCCTGGCTGGTATACGAGGCGGAAGATGGCCGTATAGCAGGCTATGCATACGCTTCCCGCTACCGGGAGAGGAAAGGATACCAGTGGAGCGTGGAATGTTCGGTATATATACACAACGATTTTTTTAAGCAGGGGACAGGAAGGCGCTTATACCAAAAATTATTTGCCTTATTGCAGGCGCAGGGTTATGCCACTGTGTATGCTGTTATTAATTTACCCAACGACCGGAGCGTGGCCTTTCATGAAAAAACCGGGTTTACCTATTTTGCCACTTATGAAAAAGTAGGCTACAAACTTGGCTGCTGGAAGGATGTGGGCTGGTGGCGGCTACCGCTGAGCGATTATCCTGATGATCCGCCGGCGCCGGTACCTTTCTCACAGCTTTCTCCGGAAGTCATCAATAATACGCTAAAGCAATAATCCCGGTTGAGGCCGGGATTATTTTTATACATAAGAAAATATCAGCTTTCGTTTTAGTGAGCCATCTCTTTAGCTGGTTGGTTTACCCTGCCGGGATAAGCCACCAGGGCCTGCTCCAGGCAGTCCATAGCGGCATGGATGGCATCCACATTCAGCACATAGGCCAGCCGTACTTCATCTTTCCCTAATCCCGGTGTGCCGTAAAAGCCGGTAGCCGGCGCCAGCATCACTGTTTGATTGTTATAAGAAAAATGTTCCAGCAGCCATTGGCAAAAAGTGTCCGCATCATCAATAGGCAGGCGGGCAATGGCATAAAAAGCGCCGCCGGGGTTGGGACAGTACACACCTTCCATTGCATTCAGCCGGTTTACTAACGCATTACGGCGGGCCAGGTATTCGGCTTTAGGGGCATCAAAATAATTACCGGGAAGGTCAATTGCTGCTTCACCCATAATCTGGGCCAGGCCGGGAGGGCTCAGCCTTGCCTGGGCAAATTTCATAGCCGCATCATAAACAGCTTTGTTTTTTGTAACAAAAGCGCCAATCCTTGCCCCGCAGGCGCTGTACCGTTTGCTGATGGTATCCATCAGCACTACATGGTTGTCCATCCCCTGCAGGTGCAGGGCGCTGATATATTCGCCATCATAACAAAACTCGCGGTAGGCTTCATCGCTGAAAAGGTAAAGATTATGCTTCAGGCAAATCGCTTTCAGCGCTTCCATCTCTTCGCGGCTGTACAGATAGCCGGTGGGGTTATTGGGATTGCATACAATGATAGCTTTTGTCTTTGGCGTGATTACTTTTTCAAATTCAGCAATGGGCGGCAAAGCGAAGCCGTTTTCGATATGTGCTGTGATGGGCGCCACTTTTACACCGGCTGCACAGGCAAAGCCATTATAATTGGCATAAAATGGCTCAGGGATAATGACCTCATCACCGGGGTTCAGGCAGGTAAAAAAGCCAAACATAATAGCTTCTGAGCCGCCGGTGGTAATGATGATTTGGTCCGGCGAAATGGTAATGCCCACTTTTTGATAATACTCCACCAGCTTGCGGCGGTAGCTTTCATTACCGGCGCTGTGGCTGTACTCCAGCACCCGGATATCAGCCTGCTTCACCGCATCCACTATGGCGGGCGGGGTTTCAATATCCGGCTGCCCGATATTGAGGTGGTATACTTTTACTCCTTTTTTCTTGGCCGCTTCGGCAAAGGGCACCAACTTGCGGATGGGGGAGGCGGGCATTTCCCGGCCCCGTTCAGATATTATCAGCATGGAGCAAAGGTAAGTAAGCGGATGGGAATTTGTGAATGGCTAAACCTTGCCTTGCATACCGGGATGTTTTGGATAAACATCCTGAGCCTGACAGTGAAATGCGTTAGGATAAAATATATGTGTGCCGCAGGGCGAATCAACTGCAAACTTTTCTGAACTTTACCCTGCTACACCAATTTGTTATCTATGAGGACACCCATCATTCTTGTCCTGTTGCTGGCTTTCATGACAACAGGCTGCTACCAGACAAATATATTCCGGGGAAAATTATTTATTACCGATGGAACGGTTGGTTACGATCCGCCTATCCCCATTTACTTTCCTCTTTCGGGAGATACACTTTATACGGACAGCTCCGGGGAAGAGATTCGGATTACCGGATGCGTAATGAAACCCTACTTACCCAGGTTTTTCTGCCGTAGGGATAAGTTTAGTTTTTGATGACTTGCACCTGTAAAAAATACTAACAATGAAAAACACAATCGTAACGCTGACCGCTTTCTTTTTTCATACCGCATTACTGCACGCACAGCATTGCCCATGGGATGGCTTATCGGCAATCATTGTAGATGTGAGAAACAGCACCGGGCAGCAGGTAGACGGGCTGGATGTATTCCTGGCCGATTCGGCAGGCACAGCTTATAAAAGTATCTGGAACAGAACAAAATCAAAGGGCCTGGCTATATTCCGGGATACAGATACACTGATTTTTGGGAAGAATAGTAAAATGCAAATGAATGCGGACACTTCATCTTCAGCGTTGTTTCCATTTGCTGAAGGGATGTATATGCTGGTGGTATATCCCGGTAATTATCCGCAATGGAACAAAACAGGTAAAGATGTAATTGTCATTGGTAAAGCAGGCCGTGACGGAAGCGAAAGCGGTGTACCGGTTCTGAAAATACCTCTTCGACCGGAGAACATAACTTATCTCTGTACAAGTGCACCTGTCTGGAATGATAAAAGGATAATAAGCGGGGTGAAAATAAATGTAACCATACTTTCGGCAGTTGCGGATGGTTCCCCTTAACCAACGCTTTCAGCCTTGCTGCTTTATTTTTTCTGTATACCAATAGTTTTTTATAAAGAAAACAGCGGCAACCCCAGGCTGCCGCTGTTTCATTATACAGCCGGAATATTTTTTTTTCTTAAAACGCTTTTATTTTATCCGGCTGCTTATTATCCTTCTGCGCATTCTTCACATATTTTTCCAGCCAGTTAAACTGTTCTGCTAATGTATGGAGAATGTTTTCACGGCCGGCATAGCCATGGCTTTCGTAAGGCAGGCTGATATATTTAGCCGTACCGCCATGGCCTTTTATGGCGTTAAACATCCTTTCGCTTTGTATCGGGTAGGTGCCGGTGTTATTGTCCATGTCGCCATGTATCAGCAAAATGGGTGTTTTTATTTTATCAGCATGGCTAAAGGGGCTCATGTCGTTGTATAATTTGGGGTCCTGCCAGTAAGTGCGGTCTTCGTTTTGAAACCCGAAGGGTGTCAGTGAACGGTTGTAAGCGCCGCTGCGGGCAATGCCGGCTTTGAACAGGCTGGTATGCGCCAGCAGGTTGGCCGTCATAAAGGCGCCATAGCTATGGCCGCCCACTGCCATGCGGTTGCGGTCGCCTACGCCCATTTCCGCCAGCTTATTGATGGCGGCTTCGGCATTCATACGTAGCTGGTCTACAAAATTATCATTGGGCTTTTTTTCCTTATCAGTAGCCACGATAGGCATTTCGGCATTATTCAGCACGGCATAGCCCTGTGTTACATACGGAATGGCGGAGCCCCAGCTTAGCGTGGTGAAGCGGTGCCTGCTGCCCCGGATTTGTGCAGCATCATCAGCAGAGTTATATTCTGCAGGGTAGGCCCAGATGAATACGGGCAGAGGGCCATCTCTTTTTGCATCATAGCCTTTGGGCAGGTACAGGTCGCCGGTAAGCGTGATGCCGTCTTCTCTTTTATAAGTAATTTTTTCTTTGGATACACCCTCTAATTGCGGATAGGGATTAGTGAATGCTGTCAGTTGCTGGTCGGCAATGCGCAGCTTCAGGTTTTTCAACCAGTAGTTAGGCACTTCCTTTTCAGATTCGCGGCGGGTGACGATGGTCAGCTTGTTAGGGTCAAGCACCCTGGCCACCGACTCAAAATAACCTTCCTGGCAGCGCCACAGCGTATCTGCTTTTTTAGTATGCAGGTCAAAAGACAGCAGGAAGGGAAGGTCGCCTTTAGGTGAGCTGCCGGTGGTATTATTAAAAAGCACTTTATTGCCATTGTCTGTCAGCACCAGCACATTCCTGCCATATTTATTGGGAGCTGTTACCGGGAAGCCGGGATTGCTGTAAGCATCTGTGGTATTACGGCTGAATATTTTTTCAAGGTCGCCGGTTACGGCAAAAAAACGATTGATTTGTGTAAGCTGTTTACTGCGCAGCCCTTCTGTTACCAGCGCTGTGCTGCCATCGCCCCAGGTAGTGCCCATATAGCGCATTTTGGTTTTAAACAACTCTTCTTTTGAGCTGGTAAAAGGAGCGGCCAACTGGTATACGGCATCATGGTAGGGCACTTCTTTTTTTATCATACCACTGTCAAGCGGCTCACACCACACCAGTGTGGATGGCATATCGCCGCGCCAGGTATGGCTGCGGGGCTGGTTTTGTACGTTGTCATAGCCGCTTGGGGCCGTTTCAGTAGAAGGCACATTCATTATATGCTTTACTATTTTGCCGGTAGTGGCATCTGCTATATCCAGCGAAGCGGCAAAGCCCGAAGCCGGAACCAGGTAGGAGAAGGGCTTTTGGATAGTGCGTACCAGCAAATATTTTTTATCTGGCGATGGGTTTACACTGGCATAGATAGCCGGGGCGCCAATTTTTGATTCATTGCCATTTACATTTTTTACCAGTTGAGAGGTGGCATAAAAAGCAAAAAGATCTTCATCGTAGGGGCTTTTTATCATGTCCTGGTAAGTGGGCCGCGGCGATGCTTTGCCATAATTTTCCTGCACGGCAGGGCCCTTGGGCATTAATGACTTTGCCGGTGCAGCGCTGGCCGGCTTAACGGCCACATGGTACAGCAGCGTATTATTATCCAGCCAGTCATAGTCATTCATTACTAAGTTTAGCGGCTGCTTGTTCACTTTTGTCGCTTTTAGTGCGGCTATATCCACTACATACAGGTCAGCTTTGGTGGCAGTGGTGTGAATGAAGGCTATCTTTTTATCATCCGGGCTCCAACTGATGGAAGAGGCTGCCAGGTCAGCCGGCAGCCCGGCTATTTTATACTCTTTGGGCTCTCCTGTTTTTTTCAGGTAAATATTATTGATGTAGCGCTGACGGCTGCGGGTATAATTAGCGGGGTCTATACGCAGCCCTGCTATGCGCAGCTCAGGGCGGGCCAGTTCCTCTACCGAAGAGTAGCTGTTTTGTTCAGAGAAAAGTATCCACTGCCCGTTATCGCTGATGCTGATACCGGGAGTTGGTTTTGCCAGCAGCATGTCCTGGATGTCTTTAGGCGGGGTGATGTATCCCGCATCGTCCTGCGCCCGGCTTGTAAGTGCCAGCAGCAGCAGGGCGAATAAGCACACTTGTCTCATAAATTGTTTGTTTAAAGATTGACGGTTGGTAAAAAATGCAGGTCAGATACGACGATAGTTTTCTTCAACTTCCGAAGATAAATGATTCTGCAGAAAGCAAAACAGCTTTTGGACAAGCGGCGGGAATAAAATACAGCGTACACAAAAATCCTGCAGGCTGCGACCTCATACCTGCCGGTTACTAAGTGGTAATACGTACCGGCTCAGCTGCCTGCTACATTTGCGCCATCAATCAAAAATCAAACCTAAAACCTGAAACAATGACAAAGATTTCAATCGCAGTAATGGCTATCGTGCTGCTGGCAGCTTCCCTGTTTACCATGCAGGCGCAGGCGCAGATTTCTTACGGGGCCAAAGCCGGTATCGCCATCACCAATTTCAAAGCTGACGGAGAATCAGAAAAAAGCAAAACCGGCCTGGTGCTGGGCGCTTTTGGCCGGTATGATTTCTCCGGTCAGTTTGCAGCACAGGCAGAGCTGCTCTATGCGCAAAGCGGTGCAAAAGAAAGTGCCGGCTCTTACAATTTTTCTTACCTCAATGTACCGCTGCTGGCCCGCTATACTGCCTGGAAGGGACTGTACCTGGCAACCGGGCCTCAACTGGGCTTTCTTTTATCGGCCCATACAAAAGAAAACAACGGAGATAAGGAAGATATCAAAGAGTACCTGAAAGGCACGGATATTTCGTGGGTGATAGGTGCCGGCTATGAGCTGGAAAATGGTATCGGGGCGGATATCCGGTTTGTGCCCGGCCTGACCGATATATCAGATAACAACGCTAACATTAAAAACACAGCCGTACAGGTTACATTGTCCTATAAGTTTGGCAAAAAGAAATAACAGGGGACACCGTGTGGTTGGCGATTGAGCCTCCGCTTTCGGGCGGGGGCTTATTGCTGTTACCGGTTAGCTGAGCACATCTGCAAATTCAGGCTTCTTTTTAAATACCGAATGGGCAAACGGGCAAAGCGGTATAATTTTTAAATGATGTTTGCGTGCATATTCCACTGCCGCATACACCAGTTGATAGCCCACATTCATTCCCCGCAGTTCATCACTTACTTCTGTGTGGTCAATGATTATTTTATCGGCAGCCGGTACCGTATAGGTCATTTCAGCCAGGATATTGCCATCCTGCTCTACAAAGAAGAGCCCTTTGCTGCCCGCCTGCTTGTGTTGAATGAGCATAAGATTGGTTGAAGTATGGAATAAAGTATATGGCGCTTGCCAGCTATTGCTGCACTAAGTTAGATTTTTATTTAAAAAAATTTGGATTACACATATTTTAGCGCATATTTGCAGGGCAATTATGATAAAACAAGCGCAAAATATTCAATGGTGGTGGCATACACACTCTGAGGGGTTGCTGTAATGTCATTGCTTTATGTATAAAGTATCCAGGGCCCCGAATTGTTTCGGGGCTTTTGTTTTATGGCTGTGGCTGATTAATACAGGGAACAATGAAAAAAATTAGTTTACAAACCCGTGTCAAAAAAATGCTGGCCGATGTATATACCCCGGTAGGCATATACCTGCGGCTGCGTGACCGCTTCCGCGATACGGTATTGCTGGAGAGCACCGACTTTCATGCATCAGAAAACAGTTATTCGTTTATCGGTATCAACGCTATCGGGGGCATAGAGATTAGCCATGCCGGTGGTATCGAATATAAATTACCGGCAGAGAAACCGGAGAAAATAAATCTTGCCGCGGGGTTATCTGTACCGGAACAGCTATGGCATTATATGCAGCGGTATGAGATAACCGCCGGGGACGATAAACATGAAAAATTTGCGCAGGGATTGTATGGCTATACCACATTTGATGCAGTATCTTTTTTTGACACCATTTCCCTGTCAAAAGAAGATGGTATGAAGCACCCGGCCATCCCGCTTATGCGCTACCGGCTGTACCAGTATGTGATTGCCTTCAATCATTTTCGTGATGAGTTATTTATTTGCGAAAACCTGGTAAAAGGAATTGAAAGTGAATTGCCGGTGCTGGAGTCGCTCATCAGGAGCAAAGATGTGCCGGTATATCCTTTTCAGCCCGCCGGCAGGGAGCAAGTCAATATGACGGAGGAAGACTATAAGGAAATGGTGAAGAAGGGCATTGCGGGCTGCTACCGGGGCGATGTGTTTCAGATTGTGCTCAGCCGCCGGTTTCAGCAGGCGTTTACCGGCGATGAGTTTAATGTATACAGGGCCTTGCGCAGCATCAACCCGTCTCCTTATTTATTCTTTTTTGATTATGGTGATTATAAGCTGATGGGCTCATCGCCGGAGGCACAACTCATCATCCGGAACGGCGAAGCCGTGATGCACCCTATTGCCGGCACTTTCAGAAGGACCGGCGATGAAGCAAAAGACAAGGAGGAAACAGAACGCCTGCTCCATGATGCCAAAGAAAATGCAGAGCATGTAATGCTGGTGGACCTGGCACGTAATGACCTCAGCCGTATCTGCACAGCAGTAAAAGTAACCAGCTACCGGGAGGTGCATTACTATTCGCATGTCATACACCTGGTAAGTGAGGTGAGGGGGAATGTGGCCCCGCAAACCAATCCTTTTTTATTGCTGGCAAAAACTTTTCCGGCAGGCACACTGAGCGGCGCTCCCAAGATAAAAGCGATGGAACTTATAAACCAGCATGAGCCCACGCCGCGCAGCTACTATGGGGGCTGTATCGGCTTTGCCGGCTTTGACGGGCAGTTTAACCACGCTATTATGATAAGGACATTTTTAAGCAAAGACAACCTGCTTACTTACCAGGCAGGCGCCGGAGTGGTGGCGGCCAGCAAGCCGGAGCTGGAGCTGGAAGAAGTAAATAATAAGCTGGGAGCATTGAAAAAAGCAATTGCATTAGCAGGGCAGATAAAATAAATGACGATGCGGATACTTGTTTTTGATAACTACGACTCATTTACATACAACCTGGTACACCTGGTGGAGAAAATACTGCACCAGAAGGTGGAAGTGTGGCGCAATGATGAGCTGCCGCTGGAAAAAGTGGCGGTATATGATAAAATTATTCTTTCGCCGGGCCCCGGTATACCTGAAGAAGCAGGGTTACTGTTGCCTTTGATAAAAGAATATGCAGCGCAAAAATCTATATTAGGTGTTTGCCTGGGCCACCAGGCTATCGGCCAGGCATTTGGCGGTGTGCTTGTGAACCTGTCAACTGTTTATCATGGCGTGGCTACACCGGTAACGTTAACAGAAGCAGGAAAGAGCGCTTCTTTATTTGCAGGTTTGCCGCAGGAGCTGGAAGCAGGCCGTTATCATAGCTGGGTGGTGAGTGAAGAAAATTTTCCCGGGGAGCTGGAGATTACGGCAAGAGATGAAAACGGCTATATCATGGCGCTGCAGCACAAAAGCCTGGATGTGCAGGGCGTACAGTTTCACCCGGAAAGCGTACTGACACCTTTGGGCGAAACGATATTAGCTAACTGGCTGAAAAACTGATATACGGGTACTCAACAACCATTATGGTATGAAAAAAATACTGCATCATTTATTTGAGCATAAAACACTGGACAGGCAACAGGCGAAAGAGGCACTGGTAAACATTGGAAAAGGAGTTTACAATGAGCATGAGGTAACGGCATTCATGACCGTATACCTGATGCGCAGCATTACTATTGAGGAGTTGCAGGGCTTTCGTGATGCGCTGCTTGAGCTGTGTGTGCCGCTGAAGCCGGAAGCCGAAACGGTGATTGACATTGTGGGCACCGGCGGAGATGGGAAAAATACGTTCAATATTTCAACGCTGAGCTGTTTCATTGTGGCGGGTGCCGGGCAGAAAGTGGCCAAGCACGGCAACTATGGCGCTTCGTCAGTAAGCGGCGCTTCCAATGTGATGGAGCAACTGGGGTATCGCTTTAAGAATGACAGCGGCCAGTTGAGAAAAGAGCTGGACGAAACGGGTATTTGTTTTTTGCATGCGCCGTTATTCCATCCGGCTTTAAAAATGGTAGGGCCAATACGGAAAAACCTTGGCATGCGCACTTTCTTCAATATGCTTGGGCCTTTAGTAAATCCGGCTAACCCGGCTTTTCAGCTTATTGGCGTGTATAGCCTGGAGATGGCCCGCATCTATGCTTACCTGATGCAAACAAGCGGTAAGGCATTTTCCATTATTCACAGCCTGGATGGGTATGATGAAATTTCGCTGACAGCAGATACTAAAGTAATCACCAACAAGGGAGAGCGCATCATGACCCCGGAGCAATTGGGAAAAAGAATGGTGAGCCCTTCAGACATATTTGGCGGAAACACGACAGAAGAAGCCGCCCGCATCTTTAAGAAAGTGATACAGGGCGAAGGTACCTGGGCGCAGCATGCCGTAGTGTTAGCCAATGCCGCTATGGCGCTGCACTGCACCGGCAAATACCAGCGCTATGAAGAAGCATACGCCGCGGCAGTGGAAAGCCTTGAAAGCGGGAGAGCCAATCAATGTTTACAAAAATTAATCGCTTTGCAATGAGCACCATATTAGATACTATCATAGCTGAAAAGAAAAAGGAGATAGAAAAGCTGAAGCCGTTGAGCAGCATTGAGCGCTTCAGGAAAGAAGGTTTTTTCTGGGAGTTTGAAAACCGCTCACTGGTGCAGCGTTTGCAGACTGCAGGAAGCACGGGTATTATAGCAGAGTTTAAACGAAAAAGCCCAAGCAAGGGCTGGTTTAAACCTAAAGAGCTGGAAGTGGAGAAAGTGGCCAGGGCATATAATGATTTAGGAGCAGCAGGCATGTCTGTACTAACTGATGAATCATTTTTTGGCGGTGACCTGGATGACCTGATACAGGCGAAGGTCATAAGCGATATACCCATGCTGCGCAAAGATTTTATTATAGATGAATGGCAGATTGCAGAGGCAAAAGCTTTCGGCGCCGATGTGATATTACTTATCGCTGCCTGCCTGGCGCCGGTGCAGGTAAAGCAACTGGCCCTGTTTGCAAAAACGATTGGGCTGGAAGTGCTGCTGGAGATACATAACGAAGAAGAACTGGGGCATATCTGCGATGAAGTGGATATGGTAGGAGTGAATAACCGGAACCTGAAAACATTTGAGGTAAATATTGAAACGTCCCTGCAGCTTATCAACAAAATGCCAACAACAAAACCTGCTGTAGCAGAGAGCGGTATCAGTAATGTGGAAACGATAGTAACTTTAAGAAAAGCAGGCTTCCAGGGATTCCTGATAGGAGAAACCTTTATGAAAGAGCCTGACCCCGCGATTGCTTTTGCTGATTTTATTCAACGTTTAAACAACACAACGCTGCATGAGAATCAAAGTATGCGGGATGACCCTGCCTGAACAGGTAAATGCCCTGGATGAAATGGGGGTGGACTTTGCCGGATTTATTTTTTATCCCAAATCACCCCGGTATGTGGCGCAAAAAATTTCTCCGGATAAGATGAAGAGAATAAAGGGCCATATAGCGAAAGTGGGCGTTTTTGTCAATACACCTTATGAGGAGCTGATGCGTACAGTGGAAGATTACCGGCTGGATATGGTGCAACTGCACGGGGATGAAACAGCTTTTTTTTGTGAAAGGGTAGCCAGCTATGTCACGGTGATAAAAGCTTTTCGCCTGGCAGATAACGACCCGATAGAATGGATGGTGCGGCCTTTTCACGACAGCAGCGATATGTACATGTTTGATACTATGGGCGCAGGATATGGGGGAACAGGAAAAAAGTTTGACTGGCAGGTGCTGAAAGGTGCGCAGATAAATAAATTGTTTTTCCTGAGTGGCGGCATAGAGCCGGGCGATGAAAAAAACTTAAAGGCTTTTGAGCAGGAAGAAATAGGGAAGAAGCTTTTTTCTATTGATATCAACAGCCGCTTTGAAACAAGTCCGGGAGTAAAAGATATGGAGAAGGTGAGGCAGTTTGTAAGGAATATAAAAGAATGACGCCGTATGGAGTATCTGGCTTCATACTGACGCTGTATGAAGTCTCTGACTTCATACGTTTTATGTTCTTCCGGTTTTTAAAACCATATTCACATGTTTGAATAGCGTTAAGGGCCACAGACTGCTAAGCAAAAAAATAAAAATGAAAACAGACAAAACATACCAGCAGCCAGATGAACAAGGTTATTATGGTTCCTTTGGCGGGGCGTACATCCCTGAAATGCTGT